>NZ_JAVYSZ010000018.1:0-25241 GCF_038728925.1 Acidiplasma sp. | reverse complement strand
AAAAATGGCAACAAAACAGAGGCGTTAAAATCATCCAAGGCGGTTGCCTCGTCTGCAGGCCTTGATATAGATTCAATACCCGATGTGGAAAGGGGTGATTCAAAAATAAGAAATCTATTCAGTAAAAAATATCTTGCCTCAACTGTTTTTGTATCAATTGCATGGTTTTCTTATGATGTTTCAAGTTATGGTGTATGGGAATATACACCCTCGGCATTTGCATATAGCAGTTCAAATATAGTCCTTGTGGTACTTGCCACACTTTTGGAAGAATTACCTGTTTTTATAGGTTTTCTTATATGCATGTACCTTGTTGAAAAAACAGGCAGAAAAAGTCTGGAAATACTTGGTTTTGGCGGTGCTGCCATTTCATTGATTGTTTTCGCAATTCTAACAAATTACATAGCATTCACCTTAATATTCACATTTATGGCCTTTGCCATAATGCATTTATTTCATAATATAGGACCAACAAACCTTACCTACGATTATCCTGTTGAGATATTCCCAACTAGAATACGGGGAACTGCAATGGGATTCGCCACATCTGTTTCAAGAATAGGTGCAATACTTGGTACAATTGCATTCCCCATAATACTCTTTAGCCTTCCATTCAAATATGTTTTAATTTTCCTGATAATTTTCGAAATCACTGGTTTTACCGTTACATATTTACTTGCACCGGAGCCAAAGGGAAAACACCTTACTTAAATTCAATAAATTTATTAATTAATTATCAATATAGAGCCATGTCGATCAAAGTAGAGAGAAAGACAAGCATTCAAATTGTAAACATAATAACAGGTTTGCTTGAAAGATCGCGCGAGAGTGGTTCCCCATTCTGGAGGGACATAGCATTAAGATTGAGTTCCTCACGCAGAAATTATGCAAAGGTAAACCTTGGAAAGTTGAATGACCTGGTTAATGACAGTGATGTTATAGTTATACCCGGATTTTTATTATCCTCAGGTATCTTTAACAAAAAAATTAAAATTGCCGCATTAAAGGCATCTCCAAAGGCCAGGGCAAAACTTGAGGCCGCAGGTGCCGAGTATGTAGATCTTCAGGATCTTGCAAATGAAAATCCAAAGGGTACTGGAATAAAAATAATAAGGTGATTTAAATGATATATATAAACGCTGAAAATCATATTTATGGAAGACTTTCCGCATATGTTGCAAAGCAGTTACTTCAGGGCGAGGAGGTTACAATAGTAAATGCGTCAAAGGTTGTTATAACAGGAAAAAGGAGTTACATCCTTGACAAATTTAATCATAGAAGGGATATAGGAAGCGTAAGAAAAGGGCCTTATTATCCCAAAACACCAGATGCAATATTAAGGCGTGCAATAAGGGGCATGCTTCCTGTAAAAACATCACATGGCCTTGAAGCATTTAAGAGGTGCACTGTATACTCAAATATACCAAAATCATTGCAGAACAATGATTTTATTAAGGTAGATAGGGCTATAAATATTAATGCAACTGGTTTTATAACACTTGGTGAAATATCAAAAATATTAGGTGAAGTAAATGAGCAGTGAGGTTTTAACAGTAGGTAAGAGAAAAACGGCAATAGCAAGGGCCGTTACAAAAAAAGGCACCGGTAAGGTTCTCATAAATGGTGTTCCAATAGAATTATACCCCATAGAACTGCTAAGAAACAAAATGATGGAGCCATTAAAAATCCTCGGAGACCGTGCCAGTGAAATAGATATAGAAATAAAGGTGCACGGTGGTGGAAATACAGGGCAGGCAGATGCATGCAGAACTGCAATTTCCAAGGGAATAGTTCAGTATTTCAGTGATGATCATGAGCTTGAAAATACATTAAGATCATATGATAGAACCATGCTTGTTAATGATATAAGAAGAAAGATGCCGAAAAAGCCAATGGGTTATGGTGCCCGTGCAAAGAGGCAGAAATCATACAGGTGAGTCTATGATAATACCGGTAAGATGTTTTAGCTGTGGCAGGGTCATAGCCTCAGATTACATAAAATTTGTGGAGGAATCCAAAAGGATAAGAAATGAAACCGGTCATGAACCAACCGGTGCAGAAAAATCTGAGATTCTGGATAATCTTGGAATAGAAAGGTACTGCTGCAGAAGGATGATACTATCAAATGCAGATTTGATAGATGAAATTATATCATACTAATTTTTAAATTTAATTTATATTTTTAATATTCTTTTAATATTTCAGGCATTGATTCTAAATAAAGATGATTTGTATTAAAGTGCCCAACAGGATATTCCTTGTATGTATGTGAAATGTTAAGCATTGAGAGTTTTTCGTGTATCATATTCATGCCTATGTTTATGCTGTACTCATCATAAATACCTGTTTGAAGTATTATCTTTTTATTTTTTAGGGAAATGCCAGATGTATCAATAATATTAACTGGATCAAATTTAAGCCATGCATTCCAGTGCTCATTTAATCTACCATCATTTAAATCAAATGGCAGGTTAATTTCAGTGTTTTTGGGTGAATAAAAGGCTGACATGGCAATTATATTCTCTGCTGTAAGCTCATCCTGGCTGTGGATATAATCAGAATTAAATTTTTCCATAAACTTTTTTATGCCCAGATTTTTAAGTATTTTATATGCCACAGGAAAATCCCTTAGATATGAATAATGAAAATATGAATCTCCGGAGATGTCTATAAATCCTGAAAATACATCTGGATTATGCAATGCATTATAAATAGAGCCAAAACCACCTGACGATTTTCCAAAGAGGTAAACATCGCGTTTTCCATATATTTTAAATAGAAAGTTTATCAGATCCTTTGTAATAAAGTCGCTGTAATTTCCAACGGCAGTAGAATTTACATACTGGTTGCCCCTGAAGTATGTCATTGTATCTGGCAGTATAATTATGAAACTGTATTTTTCAGATATTTTATTTAAAACATCCATAAAATCAATATTTGTATAACTTTTATTCAAAAAACTCCTGGAAGACCCAAAAAAACCTGCAAGTCCTACAAGCAATGGCGTATTTTCTTTAGGACTGTTTTCAATGATTGTTACCTCCCTCTGTGGTTTATCATTTACGGGATTATCATGTAATGCCTCTGAATCTAAAATTTTTGTTATTATCTCCATGGTCTATGATGGGTCATTTCTACTTAAATTTTAACACTTTAAATGAAAACTATATTTTCTATAAAACAAATTATTAGATTTATATGTTAAGTGTTAATTTTTTATTTAATTTCCAGAATTAAAAATTTTTATATTCTAAAGTGAAATACAGCACCTAGGGGCCGTGGGGTAGCTTGGTATCCTACCAGCTTGGGGTGTTGGTGACTCCGATTCAAATTCGGACGGCCCCATTAATCTCTATTTTATATATTAATAAATCTTATGCCACAAGGGATATATAAATTCCTATTAAAAATAGAAATCCTATTATGGAGTTTGGATTAAAGAAAACCTTTCTTACATTTTCCGGTGTTGTTCCATGTATGGCAACATGTTCATATAATATTAAAATTATTATTGGTATCAGTGCCAGAATATAATATATTGAATGAACAATAAATGCTATATAAATAAAGAAAATTATTGTAAATATATGGAAAACCCATGAAATAATTAGGCCTTTTTTTACACCGTATTTCACGATGATTGTTTTTAAACCGTTTTTTTTATCATATACCTCATCAGGTATTGTATAAATAATATCAAAGCCCGCAATCCAGAATGTTGAACCTGCAACCATTAAATATATAATCGCAGGCGGGAAATTTGGATTCACAGCCAGGTATCCACCTATTATGCCCAGTCCTATGGTAAATCCCATAAATAAATGCCTCAGGCTTGTAACTCTCTTCATTAATGGATCTGCTATAAAAAATATTAAAACAATTGGTGAGAGCATAAATACAAGATTATTTAATAAATATGTTAAACCCTCAAAAATGAATACCAGTATTAAGGTAAATGCAATGGCCTGCCGCAGATTTATTTCCCCCGTCACAAGAGCCCAATTCCTTTTTCTTGGATTGGTTATATCATATTTTAGGCCAAGTATCCTGTTTATTGACATTGCAGCTCCTCTTGCAGAGATGGCAACAAATAAAATAATAAAGAATTTGTACATTTCTATAATCCCATTTGAGGCTATAAGGGCACCTGCAAAAATGAAAGGTAAATCGAATACAGTATGTTCCATTTTAACATACTCAAATAATGTTTTTAATTTCGTTTTAATCTCATACAGATTATTTTTGGTTATAAAATCTTTTTTAGTTATTTAAAATATTTTTAAAATGTTTAATTAATAAAAATATTATTTATGAACATTAAAATTTGAGCTTAAATTAAAAAATTTAACAGTTTAATGCATATTTGAAAAATCCTTAAGAATTCTATAGGTAAGTCCAAATATTATATAAGACCCATACCTAAATGTGCCATCATATTCTTTAAGCTCTCTGAATCCAACCCAGAAAAATTTTGACACCTCGTTATCAATTTTAACATTTTTAGTTACACATTCGGCTAAAAAAGCGGCAACGGACAATGTTTTATTTAATGTAAAATAATTGCCCAGATATTTTGTTATTCTTATTTTTATTCCAACCTCCTCATAGGTTTCCCTTACTGCTGTATCGCAGCAGGTCTCACTTTTTTCCCTATGCCCTCCAGGTAAAGCCATCTGCCCTGACCAGGGGTCTCCCAGATCTGCCCTTTTTATTAACAGAAAATTATCATTATCAATTATTAACGCCACGGCGGCATCGCATTCCATTATAAATCAATTCTAATTAATATTAAAAATTATTGAAATGAACGTAGGTTTGTCAAATTTATGTATAAAAATTAAAAAAGATCATTATAATACCTTCAAAGAAAATAAAGAACCCTAACACCGTAGAAAAGTCAGGAAAAAGGTTGCAGGAATATCAAGTTAGATAGGTAATGTTGCGTATAAAGTATCGGATAAATTAATAAAAGAACATAATTTAATGGCATTTGAAGGCATAAATATAAAAAATATGCTAAAATAACCTTAAACTTGCTAAGAGCATAGTACAATGATAACAAATCATAGAAGTCGGAACACTCTATTGCTTCAAATATTATAATATTTTATTATTAGATATTTGTATGTATTTTTATATTGCCTTAATTTTAATTTTTATTTATCATTTGGATTTTTTAAATAGTATGTCATATGTGACACAATATTCATATAAAATTATGTCGTATGTGACATACTGATTTCCGATGAAGAATTTATCAGCATTCTATCATATTGCAATTTCCGGGATAAAAAGCCTTATACAGGGATTTTAAGGGAGTTTTATATTAACAAAATACTTAAAATATTAAACGAAATTAATATAGTAACGGAAAGTGGCCTGCGTAGATCCAAAAATATTCATATCACTGCAGGTTGCTTTATCATTTATTAATAAAGGTTATAATCCAGAGGATAAATTAATTATAAATTTTGATGATAAAAGTCTTGAAAACAATATTAAAAACCTTGACGATATATACAATGCATACAAAAAACTGATTAAAAAACAGATAACAACATAATAATAATTGATGAGGCACAGGAGGTACCGGCTGGGAAAAATTTGTTAGAACACATTCAGAAAGAGTGATTTACCTAACGCCATGGCAATGAGGTCTCATGATTCATCGACCACGCTTGCCCTTACATACGGACTTATTTTTAATCTTTCAGGCAGGGGCATCAATCTCCACAGGCTTAAATTCCCCTGCTACATAGGTATATTTATAAGAGTTGAAGCCTTATATTTAGGTGCTATATAGGAATTATTTACGGGAAACATAGAATAACACAATATAAAAAAGTTTTAAAAAGGTTTATGAATAATTTAGAAATTAACCAAGGGAATTGAAAGAAAAATCCTCACATTACAACGAAATATACGATTATGGTGAGGTACCTGAGGATAAAAGGGTTGTAAAACCACGAGAACTATTTCCAATATGGTTTGCCTCAAATCTAACAATAGGGGATTTTGCGGTTGGATTTATACCAGTTATTATGGGTTTAAATATTTATTATACAATTATAACATTATTTGCTGGAACCTTTTTTGGTTCCATACTCCTTGGCATAATATCCATAACCGGCCCAAGAACCGGACTTCCACAGATGTCTGCAGGGAAGCGGGCCTTTGGCAAAAAATTTGGAAATTTTTTATCATCGCTTCAATGGCTAAACACAATTGGATGGACCACTGTTAATCTGGTACTAGCAGCCTTTGCATTTACACTTTTATTTCATGTATATTCCGTAATTTCCATCCTTATACTCACTGCTGCCATATTCCTTCTATCGTATGCCGGTCATCATGTTATAGCTGTATTTGAAAAAATTATGGGCATAGTGCTTGCATTTTTATTTATATTCATAATCCTTATATCATTTTCAAAATATAGCATGATATCATCATATGACCCATTAAATATAAATTATTCTGTGGCAATTGGAATAACCCTGGCCGCATCATTTTCAGATATAATATCATGGACGCCGTACGCCGGTGACTACTCAAGATACACACAGGATAAAAAGAGTGTTGTGCCCTATGTATTTTTTGGAAGTTTTTCTGCTGCATTTGTTTCTGAAATTGCCGGCATGCTGGTTGCCATTCTATCATTAAATCCCAATGGAAATCCCGCCATTGATATGCAAATTGTCCTGGGTAAATACAGTGTTTTTGGTCTTTTTGCCCTATTTTTGGGTGGAATAGCCGCAGATGCAATAAACCTTTATTCAAATTCATTATCCCTTAAGGTTATTGGTTTTAAATTTAAAAGATCAACAGTTGTTATAATTGGAAGTATTATTACATTTTTAACCGCCATAATAACCTACAGCAAATTTTATTTATTCTATGAGGATTTTCTTTTTATACTGGATTACTGGATAACGCCATGGATTGGTATTATAATAGCAGATTTCTTTATAATAAACAAAAATAAAAAATTTTCAATAATAAACGATTATAATAAAACGGGCATTACAAGTTATTTAATAGCATTAATGGTTTCAGCCCCGTTTATGAATCCGGGATTTTTGTACAGTGGAATAATATCCTCAATGTACCTTGGTGGTGTTGATATAAGTTATTACATATCATTCATTATTGCAATGTTACTTTATATTGGTTTGAGAGGGCACAATAATGCACTAAGCCAAACAGCCTAGTTATTTTATTATTGATAAAAGAGTGGAAATGCCCGGAGTAAGCCCCCTTCTGTTCACCTTTCGGCTGGCAGCATTCGACTATGCGTCTTACCTGAATCTCACGGCAGTGTTCACGGATTCAATTTAGACTTGCTCCCTGCTGGGAGGGTTCTCATCGGCACTCCTGCAAACGTCATTTCTACAAATCATCCTTAGGCAGGAACCGTATTATTTCTTGTCCCTTTACCTTTCCTCTCGGAAATCCAGTTTTCGCTGGAAGCAGTCTGCCGTGGAGGGGGGACTTTCCTCACCTTTCGGCGTGGGCTGCCCTCGGGCTTTTCCTTCTTTATAAATTACAATAACAAATTTAAACTTATCAATGTATAAAAAACATTTACATTTAACTTATAAAATATTTAAAAAATAGATTTAAAGTATCTTAATTTATCCAGACAGTTTTAATATTGGTAAATTCCAGAATGCCATATCTTGATAATTCCCTTCCAATTCCACTTTTCTTTGTCCCACCGAATGGAAGCCTTGGGTCAGATGCCACGATCTTATTTATTGAAACCGTGCCTGCATCTATGTAAGGTACCATTTTTTCTGCCTCATTTTCATCCCCCCAAATGGATGAACCAAGACCGTATGGTGTATCATTGGCAAGCTTTATTGCCTCATCTATTGTTTTAAAGCTCTTTATCATGGCAACGGGGCCAAAAACCTCCTCGCCATAGTCTTTATTAAGTTTCACAATCATTGGTTTAATTAGATTCCCCTCATTTTTTCCAGTTTCAATGACCTCGCCATATGATTTAAGCTCGTTTACCTGTTTTAATATTATATTTTTCTGTGCCTCTGACGATAATGGTCCAACATAGGTATTTTCATCAAGCTGATCACCGGTTCTTACCTTTTCAAATTCATTAAGCATTCCCTCATAAAACTCATTATAAATATCGTCCTTTATTATGAATCTTTTTGAGGCTATGCAGCTCTGGCCGTTATTCTGAAGTCTGGCAAACACACTGTTTTTAATCGCATTCTCAAGATTTGATGAGTCTATGACTATGTAAGGATCTGACCCACCAAGCTCCATGACAAATTTTTTAATGTGCTTTGCAGCTTCGGATGCTATTTTTGATCCTGCAGCAGTTGAGCCTGTAAATGATACGCCGTCTGAGTACTGTATTGCCTGGTCTATGATTTCCCCTGTTGTAATAACTGATCTAAAAACATCCAGATTAAATAATTCCTCAATCTTCAATGATGTACCGCTAACTATTGAAGCATGCTTTAGTAATACCGAATTACCTGCAAGCAATGCCGGTATTGCAGCCCTGGCAACCTGCCACAGTGGAAAATTCCAGGGCATAATTATTAAAATGGTTCCGAGCGGGTCAAACCTTATATATGATTTTTTTGCCTCAGTTTTAACATACTCATTGGCAAGAAAATTTTTTGCATTTTCTATATAATAATCAAATAACCATAGTGTTTTTTTAACCTCTGCAATGCTCTGGCTTATTGGCTTTCCCATCTCAGATGACATAAGTTTTGCAAGGTCATTCATGTTTTTTTCAAAGTTACCCCTTGATTCTTTAATTTTATCTATTCTATAATCTATATTTTCCCTCCATTTCTTCTGATTATTATTAAGATTTGATATAATTTTCTTTATTTCATCAAGTTCCATTACCTTATATTTGCCAAGTACTTCATTATTATAAGGATTATATGTTGTGATTTCCATATTATAAAAATTATTTACATATATTTAGACTTTTTTAATGAACATTTTAAAATAAATGCATGTTATGGATTAAATTTATCCATAATTATGTCTATAACTGCAGGCTCACCCCTTCTTGCACCATTAATGGCATTTTTAAGTGCAGAATCAAACTCTTCGAGTGTTCTAACATCATATGATGAAATGCTAAATGCCTCAGCCATTTTTGAATAGCTGATTCTTGGTGAATCAAGGTCAATAAACTGATGATCATGTTTTTCAGCAACAATGCGCTCTATAGTATTTTCAAAATATGGCCATTCAACAGCCCATGAACCATTGTTTAATATTATATACACAACACCCAGATTATAATGCTTTACAGACCATAATGCAGATGTAAAATTGCCGAATATGGCATCCCCATCACCTGTTATACATATAACCGGTTTATAATTTCTTATGCCATTTAGATAATTCTCCTCATTTTTTGCCAGAAATGCGCCGTAGGCCATACCAACAGGCGATCCCAAATGGCCACTGGGATTGCTGAAGTAAGATCCTGGTTCCGGTAAATCCATCTGCAGATTTATTTTTGTGTTTAGCGATATACTTCCATTAATGAAGGTCATCCCATTTTCCCAGTTGCTGTTTATAATATGGCCTATTGAGCTTGCTGTGATCCTGCCTGATTTTATATCATTATTTGCCGATTCCTTTATTTCCTCCATTAATTTATTATGCTTATCCTCTATACGCGCCCTTCTTTCCTTAATTAAATTCATGTCACTGCCCTGTATTTTTGCATGCTTCATAATAACCTCAAGGGTCGGGCCAAGGTCACATATTATATCCATGGAATTAAAGAGGTTTGAAGAACCGTAATCGCCACCACTGTATATATCACGCCTTCTAACAAAATCTGTTGAAAAGTCTATAACATCAACATTTTCATTTAGCTTATTTCCGGGTAGTATTCCAAATTCAAATAAAAGTGCAAGATCATCATTTCCAAGCTCTGGTGGCTTCATTCTGGGTGAAAAGCCAAGGTGCAGCGGATGCCTTAGTGGAAAGCTCATGAAATACCTTCTCTCCCTCACCTTTATACCAAACATCTCTGCAAATTTTACCATGGTTTCAACATATTCAGGATTTCTTCCTGCATGTGAAATAAATATTTCCGGATGCTGTGCCTCAAGGATTTTATTTGATATTATAGCTATGGTTTTTTCGTCTGGAACCCTGTAATTGTAATAAAAATTCTTAATTCTGATTTTTATACCATTATAACGCCGCTGCATAAGGTCATGCCGCAATGTAATAAATGATATTCCCTTTGGTTCCAGCTGGGTAATAAATAAGGCCTTTGAAAGGTCCTCTTCAAGCATTTTTTCTGTCTGTGAATTGTTTGACCATTTTACCCACGGCTCAACAATTTGTAAATGCTTTGATGAGTAATGTGCAGTTGGGTCTTTAAGCAGATGGGTTCCGGCGATATCCCTTGATGAGAAAACAAGCATTGGGGCCATATTTATGTACGCAGAGTATAATGCCCCAATTGAATTCTGTGTTCCAACTATCCTATCCACAAGTGCTATTCCCGTCTTATTCTTTGCAAGGCTGTATCCCTCGGCTGAACTTACCGCTGTGAACTCATGGAGTGCCTGTATCCATTTAATATCCCCCTCCTTGGAGATGGCATCCTGTATCTCCGCCTCACCTGCTCCGGTGGTTCCAAAGATAAAATTGTGACCATATAATTTTAATGAGTGGACAAGCAATTCTGCAAGTGTTTTAATATCACTATTCTGGTGCATGCATATATAATTGTGAAAAACAATTTAAGTTTTTGTTATGGATTTAATAAAATATTAAATCTTTAATTAAATTGCATTTGTAATCAAATTAAAGTTAAAAATTATCATTTTTTAATGAATTTTAAAATCCTATACCTATATAAAAATAAACATGACTATCTTCTCTTTCTTTTTTTAAATATAATAAATATTGATGCTGCAACAATTATGCCTGCAACGAATAAATATAAATATTCTTGTAATTCATCAACCATGCCCTTATGATAATAAATATTGATTGTAACATTATTCCCAATTATCCTTATTATACCTGTAGGATTTGAGGAATAAAAACCATTAGTTTCTGGTATTTTATATTCATACGTACCATTCATTTCATCTAAGCTTATACTTTTTTCAGTTGTTTCATACTTTGTTCCATTGATTATTATTGTCCATT
Organism: Acidiplasma sp.; assembly: GCF_038728925.1. Lineage (NCBI taxonomy): Archaea > Methanobacteriati > Thermoplasmatota > Thermoplasmata > Thermoplasmatales > Ferroplasmaceae > Acidiplasma > Acidiplasma sp. The sequence goes on along the minus strand of NZ_JAVYSZ010000018.1, from coordinate 14,063 downwards.
TTTGCCCCGGACCCAAACCATGTTCGATTATATTTATGTTAAAAAGCACAGGAATAAATGTAATATTAACAGTTTGATTATTTCCACTGACTTTTATGTTAATTGTATAATTTTCTGGTCTGTAATCTTTATTTGCTGATGAAATGTTAAGGGAATAATAGCCATTTTTTAGCATAATAATTATGCTATTTGATATATTCGAGGTGCTGTATGTATAATTTACGTACCATTTTGTACCTACGGGAAGACCGCTTTCATTTAAAATTATTTTATAAAAGGCCCCGGCAAATATATGTAGGTATTCACCAGATCTTAACTGATAAAATTCTGATTTAATAAACTGGCGATTCGATGAATAAACCGTTATATTATAATATCCCGGTGCCAGTGTCAGATTTGCATCACAGTTAAAAAATTGATGCATTGTGCCATTTATACTAATATATCCAGATTTAAGATTTGAACTTATATTAACAAGCGCAACATCCTTTAAATTATATATCTGCTTCAATTCATTATTGGATGATGAATTAATAACTGAGGCATAAATAAAACCATTATTAAATTTATATGTATCTGTTACATTGCATATCCCCTCCTGCGTGTCAGAACCATAATTAAAGGCATTTGTTATCATCTGGTAATTATGTCCATTCCAGTACTTTAGATACATTTCAATATTTGATTTTTCATCAACCGTTTTTGTTCCATTTCCAGGTCCACCGAGAACAAGTTCGGCATCGTAATAATTATCTGACGGGGTTAATTTATACCCATTAACCGTAAAAACAGGTTTTGCCGTGAGACCGGATACAAATTTAAATTCTGGTGAATCGTATGTTACCCAGCCATAACCATCATTATACATAAAAATCAACTCAGGTCTTCCATTTACCTCTGTTACATTAGTTATAAATTTAATAAAAAATGGTGTTTTTAGATTTTTATAATTGCCGGGTAGTGCTTCTGATGCAGAAGCTATATATGCATTCCCATAAATGCTTCCGTTTCCAGAAATTGTTGAATTTTTCATTACAGAATCCTGTGACGACATATTCCAAACATTATCTATAAATGCTATTTCATTATCTGATGTATTTATTACTGCAACATTCTGTGCCCAGTAAACGTAGGTTTTTTCACCAGATGAAAATCTCATAACTGTATTCAACTGTACAGACATGCCATATCTACCAAAAGGCAGTGTTGAATTTATGGAAGAGTTGTATGTGTGTATATAAGTAATATTTACAATACCCATAAATGAGGTTGTATTATATTCATAGGGAACGTTATTATAACCAATCCCATAATCTGCTATCCCCATCGGTGCAGGCTCTCTTGAATATGCATAATTTGTGCTTATCTGACTTTTTACATTTTTATCTGGCTCTGTTAGGATTCTGTTACCGCCAGAACCTGTATGGCTAGGATTTATTGATACCAAAATAAATATAATTATTAAAGCAATTGGAATTATTCTGGAGGTCACAACCACTAATATTATATTTTCATATAAGTTTGTTGCCATGGTGGGTTTAAGTCTCATGTAATTGTTATACATAAGTTAATATCTCCTCGCGGTAACCGGTAAGCATGTTCTGACAGTGGAAATTAACATAACATTGCGGTTCTGTTAATTCAACTAGGTTTTTCTTTTTTATATTTTATACATTAACATTCTGTGGCCATGAATCCTGTAGCATCTGCCCACATGCATGGGCAAGTGATTGGTAGTTTCCATGGGATTTTTGGATCCATGCCGTTTGGATCAGAAGGTTCATATATATCACCTCATGGGCATATATACAATTTATCTGGAAAATCCCATCATTCCAGACATCCAGTGTTAGTAGGGCTCGGTAATGAGAGGTATAGAAATATAATTATACAAAAAATTTATAATTTTGTATTTTTTATTAAATCACAAAAGCTTTTATCAGGGTTATTTCCCCATCTATCCATAAAAACGTATTCTGATAAATTATTCCGTTTTTCCCAGTTTTTTTCCTCAAGTTCAGGTATATCATGATCCTCTGTTAATTTTCCAAGTGTAAGATATGCTATTAATTTTATACTTTCTGGTATTTTTAGGACATCTTTAACATCCTCTGGGTCAAAAAAGCTGACCCATCCCATGCCTATATTCTCAGATCTTGCAGCAAGCCACATATTTTCTATTGCAAGAACAACACTGTATTCGGATGTTTCTCTTATTGTTGATCTACCTATTATATCCGGGCCCTTCCTGCTGAAATCGCATGTCACAGCGATATTAATATAAGATTCCAAAATACCTTCTATCTTTATCCTTTCAAATTTATTCTTTTTATTATAAGGCAATGAATTATAAAAATCAATTCTTTTTTTATCAACAATGGATTTTATTTTTTTTCTTATATCAATATCTTTTATTATAATAAAATTCCACGGCTGTGATAAACCAACTGACGGTGCATAATTCCCAGCCATTAATATTTTTGATATAATTTCGTCAGGTATTTTTTCATTGCTGAACCATGATCTTACGTCCCGCCTTTTTTTAATTGCAGTGTATACATCCATTTTGACCCTATAATAAATCATTTAATAAATGTTTAATATTAACTACATATTTAATAAAATTATAGGAACATATTATAAAAATGCAGAGGACGGGATTTGAACCCGCGAACCCCTTCGGAACCAGACCCTTAATCTGGCACCTTTGTCCAGACTCGGTAACCTCTGCGATTCCTATATAATTTCAAAATATATTAACTTTAACTTATCAGTATGTTTATACCATTTAAAATAATTAATGGGTATCCAGATATACCTCCCTGAATTTTGTCACATAATAGAGCATAAATATTGAAAATATTATTGAAATAATTAAAAGAACCATTACAGGTATATCCCTATTTATATTTATAATAAGCAGGCCTGCTATAACAGCCCCAAAAAATACTCCTGCATGCTGCATTGATGTGTAAAATCCAAGATTTCCGCCATAACTGTCCCTTCTGGCCAGCCTTGTTATAAGTGTTGGAAAAACTGTCTCGCTTATTATATATCCTGAATAAAATAGCGTTACCGCAAGATAGTAATAATATATATTTTTAATAAAGGGGTTCATAAAATATACTGGAATGCTTATAAGAAGCACAACAAGAGAAACTAATGAAAAGAAAACTGTTTTATTCTTATCTGCAGGTCTTGCTATTAAAAGCCCTATTATTCCTGCTATTATCACTGCTGGTATCAAAAACTTATAAAATCCCGAAACTGGAACATATTTTAATGAAAAATATGGTAGGTATAAATAAAATACAATCATATAAAAATAAATAAAAAAGCTGATAAATGATACAATCATTAATTTTTTATCTATTCCAGAATTTGATGAGAACTCTTTTATTTTTTTTGATTCTTTTATCATAATTAAGGGAATAAATGAAATACCTCCTATAATTGCCGCTATTATAAAAATCCCTGAATAGTTTATGACTATTGAAAGCAAAGGACCTATAATGACGCCTATCATGAATGAGAAACCTATTGATATTCCTATAATTGCATCGGAAATATTTCTAGTTGTTGGGCTAACATTTTCATGTACAAGGGCTATACCGGCAGAGCTAACTGCACCGGCACCCTCTATAAGTCTGCCAATTATCAGACCGTATATATTTACCGGGTATGCAGAGATCAAATTTCCGGCTATGAATGTAATTATTCCAACCGCCATTATTTTTTTTCTTCCATATCTATCAGATAGTATTCCTAAAGGTGTCTGAAATATTGCCATGGTTATTCCATATGCTCCAAGTGCAAGTCCTATTAGAATGTATGAATTTGTAAATATAGACCCATATATTGAAAAAATGGGAAGCACCATGAATAAACCAAGAGTACGCATACCTATTGTCATGGATACAAGGGAGATGATTTTAATCTGTTCCCTTGAGAATAATCTCATCATAATTTCTGATGTCAATTTGGTTTATAACTGTTTTTTAAATAAATGTTGTATTTAATTAATTTTAATAAAATATTCATTTGCCTCCTTGGTAAAATCATTCATTTTCTGCTTGTATCCGTTAAAATTGTATGAACCATTAAGATAAGAATCTTCAACGTTTTCTGTAAACTCCTTTATTAAAGAATGGTCAAAGGATAGGATCATTATTGATGGCCCCGTATCTGCTGTGAAGTAAAGCCCATCATTTTTCGCCTTAAACTTTAATATTTCATGCAAAAGCCTTATACTTTCGGGCGTTTGAATTACAAGCCCCCCTGAGAAGAGTACCGAATTTAATCTTAGCATATCATTTTCGGCAATTTTTAGCATATCATTTACATCGAAATTGTTTAAAATAAGTTTTTTTATATTTATATATTTTTCATTTACCCATTTTTCATAAAATAATGAGTTTACTGCTATTTTATGTGCATTGTCCGTTGGTATATCACTATATTTAGGAAATATGCCATAATATAATTTTGTATTATTTTTGCCCAGATTAAATGCCGCGCAATCCTTTAACTCCATTTTTGGATATGAAAGCCATATGGATATGCCATTCTGTGCGGCCCTGGTACCAGACCCAGATACAAGGCGTGCATATCTTGAGACAAAAACATTATCCTCTGATGCGTCTGAACCAAAGACATTTGCTATTAAAGCCCTAGATACTGAGGCTGCAACAGCTGACGATTCACTTAAACCCTTCGCATTTCCATAATTTCTATACCTTTTTATGTAAAAATCAAAGAAACCATTTATATTATATTCCCTTTTAAAATAATTAAGTGCGAATCTGGCCTTTTTATCATATTTTTCATTACTGACTCCATCAAGGACAACAGTATCTTTTGAACCAATTTTTCTGTACCTGCATGCTGTAAGGCAGAATGAAAAATCAGTATGCATTGAAATTGATGGGTTATATGCTATTCTATTATCAGAATCATAATAGCCTAAAAATTTTTCAAAGGCCTTTATTGGATATGCATTGGAAAAGGTTATATTGTTATCTTCTAAATCCGGATTATAATCCTCTGGAGTTTTATAATAGCCTGCATCATCAAGCATTTTTTTAATACTCTCCCCATCATTATGGATTTTATCTATGTCCATGGCTCTTAATGATATCTTTTATAATATACTTTTATTTGTTTACTTGGAAGAGTTTTTATATTATTTTTAATAAAGATAATGCCATGCAAAATTTCTCAGGAATAAAATTTCTTATCCCCCTTGTTGTTATCTGGGGATTTACATATCCATTTACAAAGGAGATATCTGTATATGTTTCTCCGCTAATTATTTCATGTTCCAGAATTGGGATATCTACCATATTTTTTCTTTTCATGGCAAGGGGTTATGTATTTGGAAAAAAAGAGATGATTGCCGGGCTTTTAAATATATTTGCATTTTTAACTTTATTAAATCTTGGAATATCAGAATCAAATAACCCCGGCCTTGCATCTGTTATGATATACACCCAGCCCATATTTGTCATAATATTTGAAATGCTTCTTGGCTACAGACCTGCCAGGCGTATAATTCTTGGAATCATCATTGCATTTGCCGGTGTGTCCCTTTCAATTACATCTGTAAAATTTGACATAGGAATAATAATAGCATTGATTGCTGCCATATTCTGGGCCGGTGGAACAGTTTTTTATTCAAGAAATTTAAAGAATGCCAATGTTTTGAAATTAAACGCGTTTATGGCCTTAATATCATTTCCATTTTCAATATCCATAACGCCATTTGATTTTTATTTTAAATTTTCCCTGAAGGTAATATTTTTTATTTTAATACTCGCCATACTTGCACAGGTTTTTGGATACTATTTATGGTTTAACACTGTTAAAACTCTTGGTTCTGTGAGGGCCAGTGCTGGTGTACTGCTTGTACCCGTCTTCGCATTTATTTTTACTTTTATCATGCTTGATGTAAAACCCGGAATCCTTCAAATAGGGGGGTCAACAATAACTTTAATAGGTGTCTTTACAGCCTTAAGGCCACCAAAATAATATAATCTTATGATATTAATCTATACAAATTTCCTTTTTATTGTTTATGACTTTTTATTAATACAACATTCATATTTGTCATAATAAATATTTAATTCCCCTGATTGTAAGGCCTCGTAAACTTGTTTTGAATTTTCATTTTCATTTAAAAGCGCAACGGAAAAAACTGTTTCTGTTTCTGGTATTTCAATGTATTTAAATTTCCAGTATAATGCCTCACTACGCCACAATATACCTGCGTTGATTTCATTTTTTAAAAGCAAGGACGGTATCTCCCTGTAGTGTGCCTTAGAAAAATAACTACTTTTCTTCAAATCACCAAAGTACCCGCACTTTTTCTCATAAATTTTTTTGAAAGCAATGCCAAGGGCACTGTAAACTGGATTGGGAATCCCAGATTTATAATTCTTAATATCACACAATTGAAGGTCATTAATATTTGTGGCTATAACAATGGAATCCTTATAAAAATCAAACAATTTCATATATTTTATGTGTTTTATCATATTTTTATTTAAAAAAACAATATCTGGAGTGAGGTTAATTCTCAGGCCCCCAATCCTCAGAAAATTTCCCATAGCCCTCTTTCTTACCATTACAGCCGGTAATGTTTCAATGTAAGTCTTTATATTTTTACGGTAAAAATAGCTTACAATATGATTTGCTATAAACCAGCCCTGACCAGGCATGGATATTTTCGTGCCGTCAATGTAACCTGTTAGATCTGAAATGACATCAAAAAACGGAACCGCAAAATTCATAATGGATTATAAAACATTAATATATAAAATATTTATATTCATTTTTTATTCTGTTGATTTTTTATAAATTTATGTTTTATTTATCAGATCTCTTAAACTCACAGCCTCCCCATTTAAATTAACCTTTGAGTCAAGATCAAAATCAGCATTAATGGCAAGTTCTTTATCCTTCATTGGTATTAAAAAATAGGCCTTTGTTTCATTTTTACCGATTAAAATTATCTTGCTTTTTACCCTTTTTCCAGTCTCTGAGTCCTTATAATAATAGCTTAGAAATTTTCCAGAATCCTCATAAACCCTTTCTTCAATTCTTCCTGCCTTGGTTTTTGTCATATAGTCATTATCCATATTATTATAATAATATGCCTATTAATATATGTTTTTATAAAAATCATAATACGGTATTAATAAGAAAAAAGTTCATTATAATGATAATATATATTATATTATGGAATTTTTTTTAATATTAAAATTAAATAAATTATTTAATAAATAAATTCGTCTAAAAATAAAATAAAATGTATAAACAAAAATGTTTTTATAAATAAACAGTATATATATAATTGTAGGGTGAAAAAGATATGGAAACAATTGAAAAGGAGTCCATGAAAGTTATAGACCCTGAAACAAAAAAAGTTGTTGTTTTAAGGACTTATATGGGGAGGCCACCCAAATTAAGCAAAAAAGACATGGAAACCTTAAGACATTGCATTGAAAATCAGAAGATATGCAACGTCAAGGAGGTTCAGGAATATATCAAGGAGAAATTTAACGTCTCATATTCCTCCAAGGAGGTTCGTGAAATTCTTAAAAAATTCAATCTTAATTACTATCCCTTATTAAGAAAATACACATATGAAAGCTACTACAATGAAATGATCAACAGAAAATTTGAATTTTAATTCTTTTATATTTTTTTAATAAAAAAATTCATTCTGCATTCAAAATATTTTTATATGCGTTTAGTCTTATTTATTGTCACCGTGAGTTATCATGAAAGATGAAATGGATTCTTTACTGGCCAATGTATTAAATTATTCAAAAAAAATGAAGCTTAATGTTTATTATTCAATAGATGTGGACATAGTCATAAGCTTTGAATGGGATAAACGTATGGGTAACTGGAAAAATTTCCTTGATACATGCAGGGCCAATAATGTTCATTCAATTGTCCTTTCAGTTAAGAGATTCCAGGATGAGGATATAGATCTGGAATATACACAGGAGAAGAAACTTTTTAATAAAATTGCTGAACTGGATATAATGTATATAGTTAATGATGTGGGTTATAAATATCATGAGGAGGCTCCAGAATTTACAGAATTAAATACATTTAGTCTTGATGACCTGCTTGAGGACACTGATGAGAAAAAGGTATTGCCATTAAACAAGGAGGTAAATGAAAAATCTGTAGACACACTGACACAGGAAATGCTAAAGTACATTAATGATGATTTAAATGGATATGCCCATTATAATATGGACGATGCCATTAAATCATTTTGGCAGTATAAAGGAATCAATCTTGATTTCTGGGTTGAACCAGAAATAAAAAATAAGATAGACAAGGTAAATAAAAATGTTAAGAAGGTTATAGAAAAGGAGGATAGCAAGAAAGAAAGACAGAAACTTTATAATATGATACCTGACCTTCTTGAAAAATTATTTGAAAAAAACAAGTCAAACATAACATTGGACGATGTTAAGGATTACCTGGCGGAACAAAATGTTAAGGTAAAATATAAAATAAATATAACCTCACTTTACAGGCAGGTGCTTAAGGCTGTAAAATTAAACAATGGAAAGCAATAAATATAATTTAATATTTTCATGTTTATTTTTTTGAACTTTATGCATATTATGAATAATTTCAATAACTATCTATATAATTGATTTATTATGGTAATAACTATGAAGGCTAATGAGGCATTAAACCTGCTGCGTATTTCAAGAAAAACACTTCATGTATACGCCTGAACAGGCAAAATAAGGTAATACAGTTATGCCCAATGGCTTTTATGATTATAATGATGAGGATATACATAAATTATTAAATAAGGATGTTAAAAGAAAAACAGTTATATATGCAATGGTATCAACAAGGAAACAAAAAACCGATTTGGAAAATCCCATAGAGCAGTTAAAGCAGTGGTGCTTTATGAATGGATATACTATCAATGCAATATACTATGATGATTCAAGAGAGGTTAATTATGAATATAATAAGAACTGAACAGATATTTATTCGGTATAATAGTGTAATATCCAAAATGTGCCATATATCTAAAAAATCTATTTAATCAAACTAATTACACTTTAAGGCAACAATTTTTCAATAAAGAGAAAATGTATTCATACAAAACTCTTGCAAAGGAATTCTCAAAGCCAACAGATATTGATGAAAATAATAATTTCCAGAAATTACCTGCACAGACAGCACAGTGGACTATTAAGGAAGGTAAAACAGTCATGGAATTCATTCTTTAGGGCATTAAAAGCATATAGGAAGAATCCGAAATTATTTAATGGAATTCCAAAACCACCCAAATATAAATACAGGGATGGGGAATTTATTTTAATATTCACAAACCAGCAGTGTTATATTAATAATAGAATATTAAAATTCCCTAAAATAATGAATTTAGAGGTGATAACAATATTAGACAATGTAGATTTAAGAGAGGTAAGGATAATACATTAGATGTTGGCTATAATGTTGAGATAGTATATTCTAAAGAGATAGATAATGTATCTAATTTAAATCCTAAAAGAATACTTGGCATTGACATAGGATTAAGGAACATCATAACCATTGGAAACAACATACATAAAAAGGGTATTGCTGTTAAGGTGGTGTTCTAAAATCCATAAACCAGTATTTCAATAAAAAACTTGCAAAGCTTAAGTCCATCAATGATAAACAGAGAAAAGATAAAAAGAATACAAAGAGAATCAATAAATTATATATGTACAGAAATAGAAAGATAAAAGACATTATGCATAAATTATCAAACGTTGTTATACTAGGTTATTATTTTTGTTAACATGGTTAACAGAAATTGTAACCTAATTAGCTTTTAAGGATACTATTATTACAAAATAAAATTATTTTAATATTTAAAGTGAATTTTTGTAATTCCAAAAGCTACTTAGCAATATTCATTATTAGCAAAAAATAAGACAAAAGATATATATGTATATGTTTGCTTAACTAAATTAGTTCAAAAGGTGAATTAAAAATGGTTATGGCAGAAGAAAGAAAAAATCTCGAGGTTAGACTGTCAAGTAATTTCGAGATAAGCAAGAACGCTCCATTCAAAACAGTGGATGAATTCTTAAGTGAGATGGGGCATTTAATCACCGACGATATGCTTGTATTAAGAGTAACTGAAAGTCTTTGCCCAATATGTGCAGATGAGGAGAAATTTGATCAGATGAGAATACCCGCAATAGTTTATGAGGAGGGCGGTGAGGTTAATTTAATAAAGGAATGCCCAGAACATGGTATTACCAAGGAAAAATACTGGGAAGACTATGATATGTATGTTGAGGCAAGCAAATACCAAGACAAGGAGGGAACAAAGATACTTAATCCAAACGTTGCGGTTTATGCAGATAAGATTATATGTCCAACACACTGCGGATTATGTGTTAAGCATAAATCACATACAGGATTGGGAAATGTTGTTATAACAAACAGATGTGATTTATCATGCTGGTACTGCTTCTTCTATGCAAAGGAGAATGAGCCAATATATGAGCCATCACTTGACCAGATAAGATTAATGCTAAGAAGAATGAGAAACGAGAAACCTGTTGGTGCAAATGCTGTTCAGATAACAGGTGGAGAACCAACATTAAGGGACGATATAATTGACGTCATAAGAATAGCCAGAGAGGAGGGTTACGAGCATGTGCAGATGAATACCAACAGTGTAAGGGCAGCCTATGATCCAGACTTTGTTAAGAGGGCAAGGGAGGCCGGATCAAATGTCGTTTATACAAGTTTCGACGGTCCAACCCCGAGATCAAATCCCAAAAACTTCTGGGAAATACCAATGGCCCTTGAAAATTATAAAAAGGCGCCCATGGGTGTTGTTCTTGTACCCACAGTCATTGGTGGAATAAATGATATGTATCTTGGTGATATGATTAAATTTGCCGTATCAAACATAGATGTCGTAAGGGGTGTTAACTTCCAGCCAGTGAGCCTTGTGGGCAGGATGTCCGACCGTGCAAGGGCAAGGCAGAGAATAACCATACCAGGCGCAATCAAGAAAATAGAACAGCAGCTTGATGGCCAGATAGGCAGGGAAGACTTCTTTACTGTGCCGGCAACAACAGAGGTATCAAACTTCATAGAGGCATTAAAAGGCCACCCAACATACAAATTATCAATACACTTTGCCTGCGGTATGGGTACCTACGTATTCGTTGATAACGGGAAGATCATACCCGTAACAAGGTTCGTGGATGTCAAGGGTATGTTTGAATATCTTTCAGAATTAGGAGAGGATATAAAGTACTCAAAATGGAAAACAGCAAAGAAGGCAGAATCAGTAACAAAACTGTTATTACATCTTAAAAAATTCGTTGATTATGAAAAGGCTCCAAAGGATTTCAAATTAAAGGATATGGTTTACAATGCCTTTACAGAGGGCGATTACCATGGCTTAAAGGCATTCCACTACAAGTCCCTATTCATAGGATTCATGCATTTCCAGGATCCATACACATATGATGTTGATAGAGTGGAAAGATGCGATATACACTATGCAATGCCTGATGGAAGGGTCATACCATTCTGCGCATTCAATGTAATACCAGAGCTTTACAGGGATTCAACACAGAGGAAGTATTCAATACCTGCAGATGTATACCAGGAAAAGACAGGTATAAACCTGAAGAAGGACAAATATTTCAGAAAATACACAGTTGAGGAAAAGAAGAACATAATAAGGTTCTATGAAAAGAGCATCGGAAGGAACCTAAGACCAGAGGAAATAGGTCTTGACCTTGACAAGGATGAAATACCCATGATCTCATCAGTAAACCCTGGTGAGGAATAAATTTATTATTTTTGTTTTATTGTACTTTTAACTTCTATGAGATACAGGCTTTTAAAGGATACTGGAGATCTTAAGATTAAGGTTTATGGGAGAACCTATACAGAAATATTTAATAATGCAGTTTATGCCATGTCAATGTCTATTATTAAATTTCATAATCCTAAAATTGAGGTGGAAAAAAATATAGAGTTACATACTAACAATTATGAAAGCCTCCTCATAAATCTTCTTAATGATGTTCTATTTTATTTTGAAACTCAGGATACATTATTTTTTAATTCTAAATTAAACGTTGATGATTTTTATGGTGTCACCGGCAAATTACTGGGAATGCACATTCCAGAAAAGGTAAATTATGAATATATAATTAAGGCAGCAACATACCATGACCTTGAAATCATGCCTGATAAAAACCATGCAATAATAGTTTTTGATATTTAAATTTCCAGCTTTAAAAAATATGGATTATAATTAAAATATTTTAATAAGTGGCCTTCCCGGCCATGGATTTTTAACCCCAATTGAATCGCTCCTTTCAACTTTAATTTTTAATCCTGTGGATCTGCCAATGTAATCAATGTTGTCCATGAGTATTTTATATTCATCCAGATACCTATCAGATATTCTGTTCTTATTTTTAATGTAATCTTTTATCATTATTTTGTATGTGTCTTCAACAGTCTTACTATTAAACATTTTCAGAAACATTATTTGTTTTTCACCATATACTGTAATTAAAACATTTTCTCCCTGGTTTTTTATGACACGGTAAATCTCCTTTATGTCCGATATTACATTTTCAACATATTTTTCTGACTCAATAATATTATAATCGATCCTATCTTCTATGTTAATGTCAAGCCTTTCACCGCTCACAAATGTATTCTTAACGTATCTATGCCAGTATTCCTCGCATGAATATGGTATTACAGGACTCATTATTATAAGCCAGTCGTGCATAATTTTTTTAAGAGCAATATTAACATCAGCATTTCTATTTTCAACGTTTTTTAAATCATTCATTACACTGTAAAACACTGATATGTATGCATCCCTTATCTTCATTGATTCCATGTATTCCAGAAACTCCTTTACATGTAAATAAAACGATGAATAAAACCATCTGTATATGTAATCATCAGAGTCCTCTGGATTTGTGTATTTTTCAAATAAATTAAGAAAGTTTTCGTACCGCTTATATACAGATGATAAATCCTTCTCGTTCCAGTCAAGCATTGATGAGACATCGGCACCAACTGCAATAAACAGCCTGTAAAGATCTGCTGAGTACCTCTGTGTGATTTGCAGAAGAGATATAACGTTGCCCTTGCTTTTAGATATTTTTGCACCGTTTGATATTACTATGCCTGAAAACATTAGACCACCCGGTAAATATTTTCCACTAAATATTGCCGCGTGGTTCATTATAAAGAATGAGAGGTGGTTTGAAATATGTGGTGGTGCTGTAATTCTAAGATCATTTCCATACCAGTAATTAAACTGTCTTCTGGCAGCTTCTGCCTTTCCCTTTACATAATCATCATATTTTTCAAGGTTTATATTTTTATTAAGATAAACATAATCTATTATGTCATCAGGGATATCTCCAAGATGATCATAAATACCGCGCATTTCCCTGGCATTTGTATATGTAACCATATATATTGTCGAATCGGATAAGGACTCTATAACCCATCTCTCATCAAATGGAAGTTTTGTACCTATGCCACGCCTTCTAGCACAGGGTCTTTCCCTTAGCCAGTCTATGGCATCGTTCATTATCTTCCTGTACATTTCTGGATAAAATTTCATCGAGTTAATTAGGTCATGGGCCCTCTCCTTAAGCCAGTCCTGTGAATAGTCTATGAACCACTGGTCTCTTATAACAGCAACTATAACCTTGGAGCCTGATCTTGTCACCGCCTTCCTGCTGGTTTCGTAGAATATTAGTCCAAGTCCTGCCTTTATAAGATCATTTTTAATTATTTCCCTGCCCTCATTTACGGTTAAACCCGTGTATTTTCCAGAATTAATCAGTTTTCCATTGTAAAATTCCTCCTTATATAATTCCTGTGTGGCATCCTTTAATTTTTCATCATTTTCCATTAAACCATACTTTTCAACAAGGCTCTCGACATTTATGCTTCCAGGTGTTTCCACAACCTTTTTTATGTCCATATTTAATTTATTCCTTTTAAAATAAACA
>NZ_JAVYSZ010000017.1:0-25380 GCF_038728925.1 Acidiplasma sp. | reverse complement strand
AAAACAATAATAAAAAAATACATAACCCTGGCACTGCCCCTTGCAGCCTCATCCATAATTGCAACTATAAGCGGAAATATAGACAAGGTGCTTATACAGTTTTTCTGGCATGCCTCCGCAACCGGGGTCTATGCGGCATTGCAGAGAATAACGATGCCAATAATCACATTCTCGATGGCATTGAGTGTTTTTTTCATACCATTATTAACAAGGGAGGAGACAAAAAATGGTTTTAATGATAATATATCAGTATTTGAAAGAACCATATCCCTGTTTATCCTGCCACTGGTCATAATATTTATAGCACTGAGAATTTTCGTTGCAAACCTTTGGAGCGCCAATCTTATTCCGTATTCAACACTTTTAATATTTATGTCACTGGCGAATTATCTTAATGTAATAAATTCACCGTACACATCCGGTTTAATTGTCAGGGGGCTAACAATTAACATTGGAAAAATAACCTTAATTTCAATATCTTCAAATATTATCCTTGATTTTATTTTAATTCCAAAAAGCATATTTGGAATAACATTTTTCTCACTTGGCGTTATTGGTGCCGCTGTTGCCACATTTATTGCAATGATAATTGAGGCTGTACTTTTTAGATTTTATGTTATTAAAATAGAAAAATCAAAAATAAACATGAAAATTTTCAGGCAGATAATTCCTGCATCAGTGCAGTTTATCTTTTTATACCTAGTTGCATATTATGTAAGGCCCTACAGTGTATTTTTGTTTTTAATATTTTCAATTATATCAATTGCCATATTTTTTTCCCTGTCAATAAAAATGGGAGAAATAAAAAAATCGGTTATTATTGATTTTATAAGGGAATTAAATCCATTTAAATTATCCAGAACGCTGAAAAATGAATAACTTTATATTTAATTTCTAAAATACAGGATATGGACAAAATATCAATAGACTACTTCCATAATATAGACCTTAGGGTTGGAAAGGTAATTGAATGTGAAAAGGTGGAAAAATCAAGAAGCCTTTTAAAAATAATTGTGGACCTTGGGGATGAAAAAAAACAGATAATTTCCAGCATATATGAATATTATAAACCTGAGGAAATGATAGGAAAGCAGCTGGTTATAATAAATAATCTTGAACCGGCAAAATTTATGGGCCTTGAAAGCCAGGGAATGCTTCTTGCAGTTGAGGATGATAAGGGCGTATCACTTTTAACACCGGACAGGGAGGTGGAAAGGGGTTCAAAGGTGCATTAATGCCACTCCCCGATAAGTACCGCCCGGAAAAATTCGATGATATCATACTTCCTGATGATATCAAGAATCAGATAAAAAGCTGGATGGATTCATGGATGAGACATGAGGAGACAAAAAAGGCTTTAATACTTTATGGCACCCAGGGTGTCGGTAAAACAACTCTGGCAGGCGTTATTTCAAGGTGCTATAACCTTCCATTAATAGAGATGAATGGATCAGATCAGAGGAACAGGGAAAACATGAAAAAAGTGGCATTGATGGCCGCAGAATACAGGGATTTATTTAATTATGAGCAAAATTATCCTGACAGAATAATATTAATTGATGAGGCTGATAATATATTTGAATCCAGGGACCCGGCAAAGGGCGGGGATAGCGGTGGGATTTCTGAACTGCTTGAAATTATTAAAAATACATTGAATCCGGTTATATTAACAATGAATGATTTTTATGAATTCAAGAGAAAGAGCAGTGCAAGGGAAATAATATCACTATCAATTAGCATGGAAATAACGCCTTATAAAAAAAGGAGCGAAAGAAACTATCATATTTATATACAGAAACTCCTTGAGAGGCTGAAATATATAGCATCAAATGAGAATATTAAAATAAATGATTCACAGTTAATGGAAATTATAAAAAAGGATGAGCCCGATATGAGGGCAACACTGAATGACCTGGAGCTTTACCGCGGGGGAAATAATGCAGAGGATGCATACAGGGATGAGCAGGAATCCATATACTATGTGGTTTCAAAGACATTTAAGTCCGGAAATTATAATGATATAATTAATTCTCTTTATGCAATTAATGGTGATACTGATTTTCCAGGTTTTTACATGCAGTGGCTTGCAGAAAATGCTGGCATGGAATACAAAAACCCTGAGGATCTTAAAAATATATTTGATATACTTTCACAGGCTGATATATACTATAATATGAGAATAAGGGATTATTCGCTTTCCAGCTATTCCATGGAGATTGCGGGTGGTATATCCTTTGAGGCAAATGAAAGGAATGAACACTATGTAAAATATAATTTTCCGGCCTTTATTAAAAATATGAGCTCAAGAAAGGGCAATACTGAAAGATATAACATACAAACAGTTCTGGAAAAACTTGCGTTGGTTAACCATATGCCATCAAATGAGATGGCCAAATATCTATGGTTTTATAAATTCATAAAAAAACATGATAGGAAACTGTTTTCTGATATAATAAAAATACTTGAAATAACAGATAAGGAAAAAAATGCCCTTGAATAAATATATTTTTTAGTTCAGTGTTTTTATGATTTCACTGCCCAATATCTTCTTGCATTTTTTTATGGTTCCACTTACATATTCTACCCTGCCGCCATGGTATTCTATCTTTTTAATCACGTTATTACGGTTGAACTGGTTGGCCAGGTATATCCTATAATTTTTATATCTATATTTCCTTTTAATGCCCATGGAGTAAAACAGGTATTTATCGAGTTCATCACCATTTTCCGAATATGCGAGTATGTACCTTTTCCTGTAAATTGATCCCTTCAAGGTATTTATGAATTACAATATGCTTTATTTATTTGTTTATTTTTTATTTCCTACAGGGTTGCCGTGGCCGGGACATACCATATCAGGATTAATTCTGTTTATTTTATTAAGTGATTCCATGGCATCTGCATAATTCCATGAAAATTTTTTATTCACAATCAATCCACCATGCCGTTCTATGGCAGCATCGCCTGAGAATAGTATATTGCCGGGCTTGTAAAGATATGACACACTCCCTATTGTATGCCCCGGGGTATCATAATAGTCCATAAATGGAATTTTCATATCATATACAGGTTTAATATCATTTACAGGCTCTGTTTTAAACATGGCATATATAATCTTCTGAAACATATTTGCTGGATGAAGTTTATCTGCTCCCTGAATAACCTTAAGCTCAAGCCCTGGAACATATATTACCGGTTTAAATTTGTTGTAAAGTTCCAGAAGGCCACCAATATGATCCATGTGGCTGTGAGTAATAAGTATATAATCCGGCCTTTCATTTATCTTTTCAAAAAAGCTTATAATTTTTTTTCCTGAAGACTTTGTTCCGGCATCTATGAGAATGTCCATATCCTTT
The DNA here is from genome assembly GCF_038728925.1 of Acidiplasma sp. Taxonomy (NCBI): domain Archaea; kingdom Methanobacteriati; phylum Thermoplasmatota; class Thermoplasmata; order Thermoplasmatales; family Ferroplasmaceae; genus Acidiplasma; species Acidiplasma sp. The sequence continues at coordinate 22,024 of NZ_JAVYSZ010000017.1, read as the reverse complement.
TCTTTTATTAAATAACAGTTTGCAACTGTGCCATCAATTTTTTGAACATTACTGGTTATTTGCATAACCATAAAGATTTTATAAAAATTTATACTTTTATTTTATACATATAATTTTATATTACAGGCTGTTTATTACATCAGATTCGGACATTTCCCTCTTGCAGTATATGCATTTTAGGGCTAATGGATTTGCTGATATAACCTTAAACTCTGGACTTACAGGCTCACCTGCGTTTGTAATGCAATTCTGATTTGTGCATCTTACTATTCCTATAACGCTTTCTGGCAGATCGACCTTAAATTTTTCAGTTATATCATAATCCTTAATTATGCTAATTGTGGCGCTTGGGGCTATCAATGAAATCTTATCCAGTTCTATTTTTTCGAGAAATTTATTTTCAATTTTAATTACGTCTTTAAAACCCATCATATTGCTGGGCACCCTTATGCCAATGCTTACAGAGGTATTTTCAGAAATTTTTAATATATTTAACACCTTTACAGCCTTTCCTGATGGTATATGGTCTATGACCGTTCCATCCTTAATTTTTGAAATTTTTAAGGTTCTTTCCATTCTAATCACCCAGTATGATTGATATTAATGACATTCTAACCGGTATGCCGTTTGCAGCCTGCCGGAAATACTTTGCATTTTTTGTATAATCAACGGCAGGGTCAATTTCATCAACCCTTGGAAGGGGATGCATAATAATGGATCCATTCTTCATTTTATTGACCTCGTTTAATGTGATTTTATATGAACCTATGAGCTTGTAATATTCGTTTTTATCAACAAAACGTTCCTTCTGTATTCTGGTTACATATAAAACATCTGTTCCTGATATTACATCATCAAGATTATTATATGTTTCTATGTTTAGTTTATCCTTTATGCCATTATAAACATAGTTGGGCAGTGCAAGAGATGGTGGCGATACAAGATTAATTTTTACGTTATACCTTGATAGTGCAAGTATAAGCGAGTGAACTGTCCTTCCATATTTAAGATCACCAACAATTGTAATTTCCCTATCATCTATGCCGCCGGTCTCATTTCTAATAGTGTAAAGGTCTATTAATGTCTGTGTTGGATGCTCCCCTGAACCATCACCTGCATTGATTATTGGCTTTGAGGAAAACTTAGATGCAAGGAGGCTCGCACCCTCAAGTGGATGCCTGATAACTATGATATCAGAGTATGACTCAACAATTCTTATCGTGTCCGCAAGCGTTTCCCCCTTGGCAAATGATGATGTCTTTGAATCTGCCATGCTAATAACAGAGCCGCCAAGTCTTTCCATGGAAGCCTCAAAGGAAAGCCGGGTTCTTGTGCTTGGTTCATAGAACAATGTGGCAAGAATTTTGGATTTCATGGGAGATGTCCTTAGAACCTCATCCATATGTCCGGAAATATAATCTGCCTTTTCAAAAATGGCATTTATATCATCATCCTCCAGGTCTGCAATTGAGATTAGACTTTTATTTTTTAACATTTAAATTGTAATCGTTTATAATTTCATTAAGTTTTTGTTTCCATCTTATTGTTTGGGGGGAACAAAAGTTTTTAAATGATTAATAAATTAATAAGGCATGGAAAACCTTGAAAATACTGTAAAAAAATACTATACAGCGGTTGATGCAAATGACCTTGATACGTTATTTTCAATATTCGATGAGAATATTGTATACGAACGTCCAGGGTATCCACCAATAAGTGGAATGGAAAATTTCAAGAAATTTTATGAGGATACAAGGATAATTTCTGAGGGGCATCATACAATAAATAATATAATTGTCAGTGAGCCATATGTAATAGTTGAGGGAGAATTCCATGGAAAATTAAAGGACGGCAGTGATTCATATACAAAATTTGCAGATATATACACATTCAGGAATGGAAAGGCCATAAGAAGGCATACATATTTTGACGGACAAAATGTGTGACATCATTCCCTGCAGTTATCGGGATCTTCCCACATCAGGGTTTAAGGTTAAAAAACTATCTTATTAATAAGATGAACCAGCCTTATTATATCCAGAGACCATAGATTAAATACATTCTCCTCTGAGTAGCTATAAAATCCATATGGGTGAAGAACCCTTGAATAATCAGCATATATTTTCCCCAAATCACGTGTATCTGCACCGGTGTAATAGCCAAGAAGGCCTATAATTGCACCGGCCTTGGGAAGTGAAATTACAAATCTTGTGGCCTTTTTTTCACATTTTGCACACTTTTCGTTTATTGTAATGGCATAGTCCTTTTCAATTTCATTAATTGGATAGGAATAATTTTTAAAATGCTTTGAATGTATTCCGCATAGTGGAATTCCGGTTGAATAAATAGAGCTGGACCTGGCCATAAAATTTTTGCCAAAATAATGGTTAAGCCTGCCGGTAAACTGTGTGATGCTATATATTGTGAACTTGTTATCTATTAAAACATGCCAGTCACGGTTAATAATGGCCTGCTCATATGGATTATATTCCATGTCCATGCATGAAATGATTTTTAACAACGATAATCTTTCAAGAAAAAACCTGCTGTTTTCAAATGCGGCGCTTAAAAGCCCATTTTTTGCACTTATATATCCCTGCTTTAGGGCTATTATTGCATCATATTTTGCGGGTGTGCCAAATTTTGTATTAATTGCTGAAATTTCAGAATTTAGTATGACCTCTGTAATGTTTTCAAAATTTTCCTGAACCCTTTTATTTTCTATTAAATAGGAAAGAAGCGAGAAATTACCATATTTTTTTAAAAATGAGAAATTTATCTCCTTTTTTGAAAAATTTCTAGCCATTGATAAGTAATTATATTATCAAATTTAAATTAATGCAATTAAAAATGTTCTAATATAATAAAAATTAAACAGTTTCAATGTATCCTGATATACAAATGGATAATATTAAATATTGATTATATGATTTATAAATAATGAGAGATGACTTTAAAATAGTTAAAATATGCCCGCAGTGCGGCTCCATGAAGGTTAACTGGATAAATGGTGGCATTGGCGGGCCGGTTTATAAATGTGATGACTGCAATTATGTTGGCACGTTCATACTTGAGGTATACTTTAAGGATGTGCCAAAATTCCAGAAGGAGCTTAATAAAAACAAATATTAAAATTAACAATAAAAAAATTATTAATATGAATGAGTATATAGTTCTATGGATTCAGCGATTCATGGATTTCACAAAATGTCTGTTGAGGAAAGAATTAGAATAGTCTCTGAATTTTCATCGCTCTCCAAGGAGGAAACAGAAGTTTTATCCCATGAGGATTCCATTAAAGACCTGCAAAACATGATAGAAAATACCATATCAACAATAGGATTTCCCGTGGGAATAGCAACCAATTTCAGAATTAATGGACGGGATTATTTAATACCAATGAGCATTGAGGAGCCTTCAGTGGTTGCTGCATGCTCCAATGGTGCAAGAATGGCCAGACCCCTTGGTGGATTTACTGCATTTGCCTCAGATCCTGTAATGCGTGGTGAATTACAGATTTATAACTTAAAGGACCCGGGGCTTGCGGTGATTAATATATTAAGCCATAAAAATGAGATACTTGAAATGGCAAACTCAAGATCAAAAACACTAAGTTCAATGAATGCCGGTGCCAGGGATATAAAAATTTTTATGCAGGATGATTATATAATAATGCATTTAATTATAGATGTAAGGGATGCAATGGGTGCAAATATAATAAATACAATGCTTGAATTTATTGCACCATATATAGAGAGTATCACAGGGGGCAAAATTAACCTCAGAATTATGAGTAACCTTACTACAGAAAGGGTTGCATATTCACATGCAGTGTTTAGCAGGGATCTTCTTGGTGGGGATGAAATAGTTGATAGAATAATTATGGCATCTCATATGGCAAAAGCGGATATATACCGTGCGGTAACCCATAATAAGGGCATAATGAATGGCATTGACGCTGTTTTACTTGCAACAATGAATGATTTCAGGGCACAGGAGGCAAATGCACACGCCTATGCATCCATGGATGGTTATAAACCATTAACAGATTATTATAAGGACGAAAATGGTAATCTGGTTGGAACCATTAAAATACCGGTGGCTGTTGGAACCATTGGAGGCGCAACAAAAACCTCAAAAAAAGCCTCATTATTCTTAAGGATATTAAATGTTAGGGATTCCAGGGAATTTGCATGTGTTCTGGCCTCTGTTGGACTGGCACAGAATCTTGCAGCATTGAGGGCATTGTCCGATGAGGGAATACAGCAGGGGCATATGAAGCTGCACGCTAGAAATGTTGCCATTGCTGCCGGTGCAACAGAGAAAAATATTGATTATATTGTTAATGAAATGATAAAGAATAAAAGCATAAGTTATTCCAGTGCAAAAGAGTTAATAAATAAATATAATGGTGGTAACTAATGGAAAATTTAGATGAATTAATAGAGAATGGGGATAAGGCCATGGGAAAGGAAAAATACATGGATGCTGTTAGATATTATACACAGGCGTACAATGGAATGACAGATGCCAGTGATGAAAAGGCAGAGATATGCTATAAATTATCACAGGCATATTTTGCGCTGGAGCCTAAAAATACAGAAAATCCATTAAAATATGCACAGGAATCCCTTGATATACATAATAAGTTAAACGAAGATGATATGAAAATTATGGATTTAATGAATATAGGCTATATAAATCTCGATTCAGGAAAAAGGGATGATGCAATTAAATATTTTGAAGAGGCAATAAAAATAGCTGAGGGATTAAAGGAGGGACAGTTAATAGCCATGGCCTACAATGCCAAGGCTGAGGCCCTATCATCAACAAAAGGCGGCTATAAGGAGGCGCTTGATATTTATAATAAGGTTATAGAAATGACAGAAAGTTCAGGTGACTGGGAGAATTATTTTGAGGCTGTTTATGGAAAAATAAACATATTAAGATCAACAGATATTGATGAAGCATTCAGTCTTGCAAAGGAATCCCTGGACAAAATTGATAAAATAATGGATGAAATTAAAACCAAAAAGGACAAAAAGGAGTTTAAGTCAAGTCTTTCATATATTTATGATGCTGCATCTGACATAGCCATGGAGCTTGAAAATATAGATGAGGCCATGAAAATTGCCGCAAGATCAAAGGAGTAAAAATGGAAAGAAAGTATTTTGATTCAACATTTGGTAAAATATCATATTTAACCAGGGACGGCGAATATCCAGTATATTTCCTGCATGGATTTGGCAGTACTGGAAATGTGTGGCTAAAAACAGATGAATACATTAATAAAAAAATAATGCCATTCTATATTGATCTGCTTGGCCACGGACACTCTGATAAACCTGATATACAGTATACAGTTAAAAATATGGCAGATGCAATTATTGAATTCATAAATTCTCAAAAATATGATAAATTCTCAATTGTTGGTCATTCATATGGGGGCTGGATTGCCTTAAAAATTGCCATTTTAAAAAATCCGGAAAATTTAATTTTAATAGACTCGGCAGGAATATCCCCGACATTAAGTGAGGAATATCCTGATACGTATAAGGATATAATTAAAAATATTGTGAGAACTCATAATTATAAAAATGAGAATGCACTAATAAATATAATGGAAATAAATAAGAATTCTACGGAAAAGCTTACAGATAATGATCTTATGGAGATTAATTGCAATACTGTTATAATCTGGGGGTCTGAGGATAAAACACTTGATATTAAATACGGAAAAATGATGAATGAAAGGATAAAAAACAGCAAATTATATATTATTGATGGTGCAGGGCATACACCGCAGTATATTAGGCCGGATAAAATTGCCGAAATTATAAACAATACACTTAAATTTTAAAATCCATTTTTTGATTTCTCCTGATTTTATTTTCAAGGTAATTATATATATTTATGGCAAGTTCTTCTTTTGTAATTGATTTTATCTCATCTTTATGTTCACCGTATATAAATGTGTAATCACCTGAAACATCACCTGAGGTAAATGCACCTGTTCCGGTCATAATAACAAGATCTGGATCGGATTTTTCAAAAGCCTCGCTGTTATATGTTTTATCATTCTTCGTTGTAAATAATACCATTGTAACACCTGCATCAAGCTTCCTTATAAGATTCCTTTCCTTATTTCTTGGCTTCAATGATAGGGTCTGGGGTTCAGAACTGTCAAGCTTGGTCTTGTTCTCAACAGCGTCAAAATCGCTTAATGATGATGATATTATTACATAATCATAATTATAAACCCCGAGGAAGGTGTTTATCTCCCTTATTATATCCTTTATATCTGTTTTTTCAATCAACTGAACATATGACGGTAATTTATATTCAGAGTTTCCTATATATGTAATAATTCCTGCACCAAATCTGAAGGCGTATCTGGCAAGCATGTACCCGGTTAATGTATCAGACTTATTTGTGATTACCCTTTCAGGATCAACAGCGGATTCGCTTTTACCGCATACAAGCATAATGTTCTTTCCATTAAGTTTATCACCATACAATGCGCGGTATATATAATCTATAATCTTATCACTCCACAATTTTATGTTGTCATCTGATGGTGTAAAATCAACCATATGCACACCAAGGTCATTCAATTTTTTAATATTCTCCTTATTCACCGGATTTTCTAACATTGTTTTATTTATCACCGGCGCAATTACAACGGGATTTTTATTTCCCATTGCATAGGAATAAAACAGTGATGGGATATTATCTGCAACCCCCGAGGCTATCTTTCCAATGGTGTTGTATGTGGCAGGTGCTATTACAAGAACAGTATTTTTATCGAACAATGTTATATGCTCTATATTTCCAGATATTCTGGTTATTACATCATGGCCTGAGGCCCACTGCAGAAGATCTGGATTAATAAGTTCAGCCGATGCTGTGCTCATTCCGCAGTACACCTCAGCACCCTCGTTCCTTAGATTCTTGATTAGATCTGGAATTCTGTATATATTTATGCTGGCTGATGTTGCAAGGACGATTTTTTTACCTGAAAGCGTGGTTTTGATGCTGGATTCATTATTTTTTGACATAATTTAATATTTCATCATGGTTTAAATTTTTAATCGTTTTTAATCAAATAAATTTTTATGTGAATGTAATCCCTGATATTCATCATGGTTAACGCCCGTTCCTGCAGCATTTTGGTTAAAAATTTACTGAATATATAATTTGACGCAATAACCTAAATACAAATATATCCGTAGAAAATTTGAATTAATAATATTATTTATTCAAAGGAAATGGTTTAAACGTGAAATCCCTGATATGCAATAAATACAATAATATTTATAATATTTAACAAAAAATAATTTTGTACAAAAATTTAAAAAATAGTATATTATATATTTTTAGGAAGCCATGGACAATAAATTATTAATTGAAAAATTAATTGATGCTGCTGGAAAGGAAAATGTATTTACCGATAATGAGCATTTGATAATATACCAGCGCGGTAGTATAGACCCTTTAAAACACATGCCACTGGCAGTTGTAAAAATTACAGATGAAAAAAATATTTCCAGGGTCATAAAGATAGCAAATGAATTTAATATTAATATTATAGCCAGGGGAGGTGGATCAAGCCCAACAGGCGCTGTTGTGCCTGATGATAATACATTAATAATGGATTTAAGGCCGCTTAACAAAATAAACGTTTCAATTGAGGATGGATATGTTGAGGCCTATGCTGGTGCAACACTTCAGGAGGTTAATGAGGAGTGTAAAAAATATAATTTTTTCTTTCCGCCTGACCCATCGAGTGTGAGTGTTTCAACTGTTGGTGGCGCCATAAACGAAAATTCTGGAGGTATGAGATGTGCACGCTATGGTGTGGTTAAGGACTGGATATTAAAACTGGATGTGGTTCTTGCAGATGGCAGTGAAACCACATTCGGTGAGGCCATATATAAAAATAGAGGGGGATTTAACATAATTGACCTGATTGCTGGAAGCGAGGGGACATTATGTATTGTCAAGAAGGCATGGCTAAAAATCATAGCAATGCCCAAAAAAATTTACCGCATTGCCGGATTTTATGATAATATAAATGATGCAATGGATGCCATACTGGCCATTAGAAAATTAAATCCGCTCATACTTGAGTTCAGTGACTATTATGGCATAGTGGCGGCAAATAAAATTAGAGGATTTTCATACCCTGAAACACGCGGTGGCATGGTATTAGCAGATACAGATTTTGATGAATCCTATCTTGAAGACATAAAAAAGATCATGGAAAAAAATGCAAGCAAAATTATAATTCCTGAAAATAAGGATGAATTCAACAATATTTTTGAGGTTAGAAGAATTGCCTTTACAGCCCCTGGAATTCTATTCCCCGGATTTATAGATGGTGATGTTGTTGTACCGCTTTCAAAATTAAAGGATATGATAAATTTTGTGTACAAAACAAGGGAAAAATACGGTGTATACATAGCAACATGCGGGCACGCGGGGGATGGAAACCTCCATCCACAGATTGGTGGAAATCCTGATGACCATGAAAACTGGAGGAACGTTTTGCTTGCCATGGATGATATAAACATTGAGGCTGTAAGGCTTGGTGGATCAATAAGCGGTGAGCATGGAATTGGAAGAATTAAAAAAGATTTGTTATTAAAACAGTTAAAATACAAAAAGCAGGATGAAACAATTATTATAATGAAAAATCTAAAAAAGATGTTTGATCCAAAAAATATTTTAAACAGGGGTAATTTCTTTGACTGAATTTGAAAAAATTTTAAATGATTTAAAAAATGAGAGCTCAAAATGTATCAGCTGTGGATTCTGTGATTCTGTATGCCCAACATATAAAAGTTCAGGATATGACATGGCAAAAACAGCACGTGGAAGGGCGCAGACCGGACTAAATGTTTTTAGGGAAATTACATTAAATGATTTAAGCCTGAACGTTTCAGATACATTTTATTCATGCCTGGACTGCCATGTATGCCTTCAGGTCTGTCCAACAGGGGTTGATGCCGGAAAAATTAGTGATATAGTAAAGGCTATTATCTCTGAAAAATACAAAAAACTTCAGAAGCCTGAGGTTAATTTAATAATAGAAAATATTAAAAAATATAAAAGTCCGGTTCCATTAAAAAAGGTATCATATGAATGGTTAGGCCATATAAAATATGGGAGATCTGACACCCTTCTTTATACAGGTTTAATGTACCAGCTCATGCCGTATACTGAAAATATGGAGAGAATGAGAAAAAAATTAGGAAATAAATTATTTCATATTATGATATCTATGGCATCGGTGATTCCGGTATTTTCGAGATTTGGAAGGCCTGATAAAAGGATGCTTGACAGGACAAATAACACATTAATACATATTGTGGAGCTTTTAAACAAATCAGGGATATCATTTGATGTGCTTGGATATAATGAGCCGTATCCGGGCACACTTTTATATGATTATGGATATATAAATGATTTTAAGGATTATATTACCGGCGTTTACAACATTTTAAAAAATTATAAAAAAGTAATAACAGTTGACCCGCATACATATAATATATTAAGATATGAGTATAAAAAATACATACCAGATTTTAATATTGATGTTTATTATTACACAGATTTTTTAAACAAATCAATGTTTACTAATTCAGGAAAAACAGTTGCATTCCATGACCCATGCCATTTTCAGGGCAATACGGAATATAATGGTGCCATTAATATTATATCCAGTGTTGCCAAGGCTGTAAAGCCTGAGAGAAATTCAAATTTAACGTACTGCTGTGGAGGACCTGATGAACTCCTATATCCAGACCTATCCATGAACATCTCCAAAAACAGGTATAACCAGCTCATTGAGAAATCGCAAAATATTATCACGGCATGCCCCATATGCTCCTATTCACTATCCAGAAATGGAAATGTAAATGATCTGGCAGATTTTCTGGTAAAATGCATAAAATAATTATCCATTAAATTTATTAGGCAAAGAGAGATGGATTTTAAATGAATGACTCAAATTCCGGTGAACTTCAAAGACACCTGACATTCAAGGATATTTTCTTTTTATCCTTTGGTGGGATGTCCCCATTATTAAGTATACTTACATACGGAGCATTTGCATTCACACTTGCAGGCTATGATGCACCAATTGTTATGGTTATAGGAACATTGCTTGTTCTTATTAACGGGCTTTCAGTTAACCAGTTATCAAAAAGATTTTCCACATCTGGAGGATATTACACATATGCATTTCAGGCCCTTTCAGCCAATGTTGGGTTTGATACAGGCTGGATGTATATGTTTTATTCAATATTATACGGCCTTGCATACCTTGCAGGTGCAGTTTTTGTAATTTCATTAATCCTCGGAATACCGGTTTATTTTTCATTCCTTATTATATCTGTACCATCTGTAATATTATTAATAATTGGCATTAAAACCTCATCAAGGTATGCAATATACGCCGTTACACTTGAGGTTTCATTTATGGCCATAATGGTAGTTCTATCGTTTTTCATAACCCACGGGAATTTTTATACACCCTCATTTTCAAGGTATCCAATAACATCAGCAGGGCTGTTTCTCGGTATTTTATTCGCCATGGGTATACCAACAGGTTATGGAACCATAACACCAATATCTGGTGAGGCCCAGGATGCCAAAAGGGTCATAGGAAGGAGTGTAATAGCAGTGATACTATCCGGCGGCATTCTGGCAACTGTTGTTATATATGCCTTTGCAAACATCGTCCTGCAAACACATTACTCCATACCATTTTCAGATAAGCTGCCAATTATAGACATAATACGTTATGATTTTGGAAAATATGGTATATATTTATATTATGCGGTGGCCATAGCAACGGTAAATGATGCGATTCTTGCATTCCTATCATTTGGGTCAGCGGCATCCAGGACATTGTTTAGAATGGGCTATGATAGAACAATTCCATCAATATTCTCAAAAAATGTCAAAAATAACCCAATAGTTTCAGTTATTACAGTTAGCATTGTAATGATGATTATACCTGCCCTAATGTTCAGGTATATGAGTCCAGAGATAGTGTTTATCTTCCTTGGCACAGTTGCCTCACTGGCAGGACTTTTTATTCATTTAAGCGCCAACTTCTCACTGATGAGGATAGGATACAGGCGTGGAAGAAGATTAATATCCAGAATGGAAAGAAAATTATGGAATTATATAATTGACTACCGCGAGTTTATTCTTGCCTCTGTGGGTGCATTAATAAGTTCAATAGTCCTTGTTTATTCTGCATACTCCACGGTTCCATATTATACAACAATATTTCTTACATGGGTCGTTATTGGATTTATTTTATCTGAGGTAAAGGCAATAGTTACAAAAACACCATACATGCCTGATATAGGCAGGGAGGGGAAAATAGTTGCAGAGAATCTTACCAGCATGACCGTTGCAAAGGCCAGAAATCCTGCCACAGATGTGATTGTAAATATAAATGATACATTGAGGTCTGCAATGGAAAAAATGCTATCAAAGAATATGCCCGCCTCAATAGTTGTAAATAATGAGAGTAAGCCCATAGGTACAGTTTATTTAATAGACATATTATTGCTGCCACAGATAGCAATAGAAAAGGGTAAAATTAATCAGATTAGAATAGAAAAGGTTGTGAATATAGGTGAGAATGAAAACATTACAGATGCAATAAGATTGATGAAGGAAAATAATGTGCCATTGCTTGCAATAATAGATGCCTCTGGGAAATGCACCGGAACAGTCTCTGAGAGGGAGGTGTTGTTACAGCTTGGAACTGTAAAAAAGGACGATGACACGGGTGCCCAGGCCACTGAATAAAATAAAAAAATTAAAATTTTTAAAATTTAAAAAAAATTAAAATCTTGCAGCCATTAAATATCCTGAAGAACTCCCTGAGGATCCATATGATCCCCCAAAGACAGATGTCATTGAATCTATAATTGAGTATGCAATTTTTTTGAGCACATTGGCAAGGCTAATATTTGCAAGGAATAAAAATGCCATATTTTTCTTGTATCCAAATCCTAGGTAAGCATGTAAATAGCTGGCATTACTGGCATTAATAACACTGTATTCAAAGCCGTTGTATGTTTGATTCTTCATTATAAACTTGATCCCAGCGGGCAATTCAGTAAGAATAGTTTTATAACCAGATTTTGCAAGTGATGTGTTGTTAAATTGTGCCTCATAAACATAAAAAGCCGTGGATGGAGATGAACCTGTTGTATTGTAATAAACTATTTCGGTTTTTGTTGTATTTTTTGCTGGGCCCTGGGACATTACCTTTGAAACATTGTATGAATTTCCGGTGATGCCTTTTACTGTGGACTGGCTTGGGAAACCAAAGTGTGATTCCGAGGAGGCTATATAGTAATACGCACCTGCAGCAATGATGATTATGACGACCACTACGACTATCGTATACTTTATTTTACTATTCATATAAATTAATAAATTAAGAGATATAAAAATTTATGTATAAATACGAAAATATAATTTTATTATATACTCATAAAAAATTAAAAAATAAAAAAACATTATAAATGAAATTGGCATTTGTATCCATGGTATCGGCAAGGGTAAATAAAATAAACGAGTCGGCAACTGTAAGTATGTCCAACAGGGCTGCAGAATTGAAGGCCGAGGGAAAAAAAATTTATAATTTTGGTATAGGTGAACCAGATTTTAAGACACCGCAATCAATTATTGATTATTCATATAAAATGGCAGGTGAGGGAAAAACACATTACACACCATCTGCAGGAATCCCCGAACTCCGGGAGAAAATTGCGGAGAAAATGAAAAAAAAGAATAATATTGATGTTTCATCAAAAAATGTGCTTGTTACACCTACAAAATTCTCACTAAACCTTGCCCTTTATACAATAATAGACCCCGGTGATGAGGTCATGCTTCCTGCACCATATTATGTATCCTACACAGATATAATAAAATTAAATGAGGGAAAGGCACTTATATTTGATACTGATGAAAATTATGAGTTTGATTTTGACAAGATGCGCAAAATGGTATCCCCAAAAACAAAGGCGTTTATGTTAAATAATCCTGTAAATCCAACGGGAAAGGTATATTCAGAGAGGACATTAAGGCAGTTATCTGACTTTATATTAGAAAATAATTTATTTTTAATATCGGATGAAATTTATGAGGATTTAATTTACAAGGGAAAAATGTTCTCACCCGGTTCAATAAACGAAATGAAAGAAAAAACAGTTACCTTAAGTGGATTTTCAAAAAGTTATGCAATGACTGGATGGCGCATAGGGTATATGGTTGCACCCGAGGATATCATAAAGGCAGCGAATAAGGTACAGCAGCAAACACTTACATGTGCGCCATCAGTATCCCAGTATGCAGCACTGAATGCACTAGATGACGAGGATGATGTAATAGAGATGAGGAATGTTTTTAATAAAAGACGCATGCTTGCATTATCATTATTAAAGGAGATTGATGGCATAAATGTTTATGAACCTGAAGGCGCATTTTATATATTTCCGGGGTATAATAAGGATATAAAATCAAGTGAACTTGCCATGGATCTTTTAAATAACCAGAATGTAATAATAACACCAGGACTGCCATTTGGAGCTGAAAAGCATTTCAGAATTTCATATGCAACATCCGATGATGTTATAACAGAGGGGATTTCAAGAATAAAAAAATATTTTAACTCAAAGAATTGAATTTTTTGCAATAAAATGTTAACATATATTATAAATTTTTAAATATTAAAGTGTAAAAATGCTTTCATTTAGTTTATAAGGCTGTGGCCACCATCAACGGGTATTATGGCACCATTTACCCATGACCCATCAGGACTGCACAGAAAATATATCACCTTGGATATATCCTCAGGGGGAGTTTCAAGATCGCCAAGGGTCCTTAATTTTGTGTAATCCTCCTCTGGCATAAAACTCTGTATTATATATTCTGGTGCCACAGCGTTAATTCTTACACCCTTTTTAATCAACTCAGCAGCAATAATTTTAACTGATTTATTTAGGGCATATTTTATAACTGTGTATGATAGCAGATTTGATCTGTTCTTATTATCCACATCCGAATTGCTTACCAGTATTATAGAAGAACCTGAAGTCAGTAAATTAAGGAAGTTTTTAATCAAAAGCATTGGTATTTTTAAATGATTTTTAAACATTTCATCAATCCCTGAAAGGTCCTCAACAGTATCCTCAATATATCCACCTATGGTTATTACAAGCGCATCAACATTCTGTGAAATATTTTTAACCTTATCTGATAATGATTTACATGATTGATCATCCTTAAGCTCCTGTGCTATATAATCTATCCTTCCATATTTTTCCAGTTTTTTCTTTATATTTAAAAGGTGGTCCTCCTTTCTTGAATTGATAATCACATTGTAATTATTTTTTAAAAATTCATATGCTGTGGCCTCACCCAGATATCCAGTACCTGCTATTACAGCTGTTTTCATAATTTAATATTTATACTTAATAGTTAAACTTAATGGTGCTTTTAATAATTTAATATTATATTTTTTGAATACTTTTGTATTTTAAATAATGTTTATATAAAAACCTCATATAATATTTATGGTGATATTTTTGCAGGAAGGGATAAAAAGTGAGGATATGCTAACAATTTATTATACAATGGTGAAGAGCAGGCATTATGAAGAAAAAATAAGGGAGATTTATCTTAATGATAAAAAACCTTTATTTAATATAGCAGCAGGTAAAATTCCGGGGGAGATGCATTTATCAGCAGGTCAGGAACCAACCGCAGCATGGATGTCCGTTTTATTAAGGGATGATGACTTCGTTTACAGCACGCACAGGCCGCATCACACTGCAATATCAAAGGGCGTTGATTTAAACAAAATGACTGCGGAAATCATGGGCAAAAAAACAGGACTTGGCCATGGAAAGGGCGGACATATGCATTTATTTGATCCACAAAAACATTTTGCCTGCGCTGGCATAGTTGGATCCTCGTTCCCTCCTGCTGTTGGGGCGGCATTAAGTTTCAAACTTGATGGAAAGGATAACGTGGCTGTTGCCTTTGGTGGTGATGGATCACTTAACCAGGGCATGTTCATGGAATCAATGAATTTAGCATCCCTATGGAAGCTGCCTGTAATTTTCATTATAGAAAATAACGAGTGGGCAATTTCTGTAAATGTAAAGGATTCAACACCACTAATAAGAGACTCTGACAGGGCACTTGGTTTTAACATGCCATCAAAATATGTTCCAGATAATGACCCTATACAGATGTACCTCGCTGCCAAGGAGGCTGTTGAAAGGGCAAGATCAGGAAAGGGACCAACGCTAATAAGCATAGATACATACAGGTATTACGGGCATTTTGAGGGTGATCCGGAGGTATACAGACCAAAGGATGAGGTTAAAAATTTAATGGCAAAGGATCCAATAAAACGCCTGAGAGATCAGATATTAAATGAAAAACTTGCATCAGAGGATGAAATTGAAAGGCTTGAAAATTCTGCACTTGAGGAAATAGATCAGGCGGTTAAATTCGCCGAGGATAGCCCTGACCCTGATGGTAATGATGCACTGGCTGATGTTTATGCTCCTGGCTATTATGAACAGGAACCAAAGTCCAGGGGTAGAAAATTGCCAATGTATATGGCAATATCCGAGGGGATATCACAGGAAATGGAAAAAGATTCCTCGGTACTTTACATGGGTGAGGATGTTGGCGTATACGGCGGAATTTTTGGTGCCACAACCGGACTTTATAAAAAATTTGGACCTGAACGTGTCAGGGATACACCAATAAGTGAGTCAGCATTTATAGGTGCATCATCAGGTCTGGCCGCAGCAGGAAAGAGACCAATAGTTGAATTGATGTTTACAGACTTCCTTGGAGTAACATTTGACCCAATTATGAACCATATAGCAAAAAATTATTACATGTCCGGTGGGAATGTAAAGATGCCAATAGTAATTACAACGGCAATTGGTGGTGGATATGGTGATGCTGCACAGCATTCTCAAACACTATTCCCAATATTCGCACATATACCCGGATTAAAGGTGGTTGTTCCGTCCAATAGCTATGATGCCAAGGGGCTAATGATTTCTGCAATAAGGGATGATAATCCTGTAATTTACATGTTCCATAAGGGTCTTATGGGACTTCCATGGATGCCCTATCCGCAATCTTCTGTTGTTGAGGTTCCTGAGGAGGAATATACGGTGCCAATTGGAAAGGCAAAAATAGTAAAAACTGGTAATGATATTACAATTGTTTCCGTTGGATCAACAGTCCATATGGCACTTGAGGCTGCAGATGAGCTTAAAAAGGATGGAATAGATGCTGAGGTAATAGACCTCAGGACTGTAAAACCAATTGATAAGGAAACAATTCTGAATTCCATTAAAAAAACGGGATATATGCTTGCTGTTGATGAGGATTATGAGAGTTATGGCCTCACCTCTGAGGCAATATCCATTGCATCGGAACTTGGGTTCAAGGATTTAAAGACCGCACCAAGAAGAATTGCATATCCGGATATACCCGTGCCATACAGCAGGAATATGGAATCATTCTCACTTCCAAGCAGCGAAAAAATAATAAAAACAGTGAAAGAGATGATAATGTGACGCTAATAAAAATGCCATCCATATGGAACTTTGAGGAACTTGGTAAGGCTGTGGTAACACAGTGGTATGTAAAGGAGGGGGATTCTGTGAAGGAGGGGGACCCGGTATGCCAGATTATGGCTGCAAAGGTTACCGTTGAGGTCCCATCACCTGTCACTGGTACAGTTAAAAAGATAATGGCTGAAATGAATCAGGAAATATCCCCAGGGGACCCATTAATGGATGTTGAATGATAAAATTAATGGCAAATTTAGTTACATTAAATTTTATATTTTTTAAATATTAAAAAATATTTTTGTTTATAATTTCAGCAACAGCATCAGGTTTATTGATCATTGGTACATGTCCCCCGTTTTTAATAATAAATAATTTACCATTACTGACATTTTCCTCGAGGATTTTGGCATGTTTAATATTTATTCTTGGGTCATCATCGCCCCATATAATTATTGTTTTTGATTTAATTTTATTTAGGTCATCTGCTTTTATCATATAATTTTTGGAATTAATTAATATATTTTTCATTATATCAAGATCGTTGCCAGGTTCCAGCCTGTTAAGTTTATCAAGAAATGCATTAATACCTTCCATTGGTATGCCGTCACAGCATATACCTGCAGAGTCAATAAGTATCAAATAATCCGGGGATTTAAAATGAATTGAGTAATAGGCCGCCACCCAGCCACCATAGGAGTTGCCTGCCAGTGCAAACTCCTTATTGACCGTATTTTTTATTATTTCATCCACAACACTGCACTGTAAATCCAGCGTGTATTCAATTTTTGGTTTTGCAGATCTCCCATGGCCAAGCAGATCCGGCGCTATAATTTCAAAACGGCTGTCCAGTCTTGTAAATAGTTTTATCCAGTTATTGGATATCCCACCGAGACCATGCAGTAATATTAATGGAAATTGACCGTTTCTATGTAGATATGAAATGACGCCAAATCCTGTTTTTAATTCAAGTCTTTCGATATCAAACTGCATTTATGGTCTAAAGTTCTCAATATTATATTTAAGTTCCGATAGGAATCTGGCCGCAGGTGCACCGTCAACCGCACGGTGGTCAACAGTAATTGATGCGGTCATTACCTTTCTTATCTCAATCTTCCCATCAAGTACAACAGGCCTGTCCTCTGTACTACCAATGCTTAAAATTGCAACCTGTGGCCAGTTTGGTATTGACATAAAATATGATACACCAAGGCTTCCAAGATTGCTTATTGTAAATGTGCCACCGGTAATATCAATTTCTTTTATTATACCATTTTTTGCCCTCGCAATTAATTCCCTGTATTCATTATCAAGTGTTTTAATATCCTTTGTGTTAACATTCCTAATAACTGGAACTATCAAACCTATTTTTGAATCAACTGCAATTCCTATATTATGGCTATCGTATGTAATTATTTCGTTATTTTTTATTTCAGAATTCATGTATGGATAATGCATTAATGTATTACTGATAATTTTTATTAGTAAAACATTCATGGATACGCCTGCAGATTTGTATGCTGCCATAAAGTCATCCATTAAAATTTCTGAATACAATGATATAATTGCCGATTCTTTTAAACCGGAAACAAGATGGTCAGCAATCATCTTCCTTATTCCGGTAATTGGCTTTCTTTCAATTACATGGGGATAAAAATTCTCAGCTATATATTTTTTAATATAGTCCATGGTCAGCAGGTTTTTATCCACGTTTAGTGAATCCAGATTAATGTTATACTGATCGGCCAGCCTTTTTATATCGTTTAAATTGGAATCCATATCACATTATTTATTATGACTATTAAATATATTATGTTAATACGAATATTTACATAATGAGCCATAGTGCCATGTCAGCGGGTCCTTATTTACAGAGAATTTTTATCCTCTAATAAAGTCCTGATTTCTCCTTAAATAACCCTGTATCAAAATGTAGCCATAATCTAATTAACAGAAAAACATAGCTCCGGGCAGATTCGAACTGCCGTCGACTGGTCCAGAGCCAGTAATGCTTGGCCGCTACACCACGGAGCTTTAAAAATGTATTACAATTAAATATAAAAATGTTAATAGGCTTAAACCAATTACAGTTTTAATGTTTACAGCGGGAAACAGGCTTAAGCTAACAATTTTTGGC
Organism: Acidiplasma sp.; assembly: GCF_038728925.1. Taxonomy (NCBI): domain Archaea; kingdom Methanobacteriati; phylum Thermoplasmatota; class Thermoplasmata; order Thermoplasmatales; family Ferroplasmaceae; genus Acidiplasma; species Acidiplasma sp. The sequence goes on along the minus strand of NZ_JAVYSZ010000017.1, from coordinate 3,244 downwards.
TCATCGCACGGCCCTTACATAGGTGGCATACTGGATGGGCTTCCGGCGGGTGTTAATATTGATATGGATTATATAAATAAATGGCTTGATCGTAGAAGGCCCGGGATAAATTCAATAACAACACAGAGGAAGGAATCAGACAGAATAGAATTTATCTCAGGGCTTAAGGAATTTTATACTGATGGATCTCCACTTGGCTTTATTTTTAGAAATGAGGATTATATCAACAAACATTATGATTATATTAGGGACAATCCCAGACCAGGGCATGCAGATATTACAATGTATTATAAATATGGTGAATACAGAAATTACGAGGGTGGCGGTTTTTTTTCCGGAAGAATGACCCTGCCTCTTGTTGCCGCAGGGTCCATTGCCATGCATATATTAAAAAATATTAATATAAGCATAGTTTCATATATAAAATCTGCAGGCGGATTTAATATTCAAAATGAAAATATATCTGATGAGGACTATTCATACAGCTTCAGGACCAGAATGCCAGACCCTGATCTTGATGATAAACTTTATAACAAAATTCTTGAGATCATAAAGGATGGTGACAGCCTTGGTGGAATAATAAAAACCATTGCATATAATATTCCACCGGGTATAGGTGAGCCATTTTTTGACTCTGTGGAGAGCACAATAGCCCATTTAATGTTTTCCATACCGGGATTAAAGGGCATAGAATTTGGTGCCGGTTTTAAGCTTGGTTCAATGTCCGGTTCACAGGCCAATGATACGTTTTATTACGACGGTGATAAAATAAAGACCAGAACAAATAATTCTGGTGGTATACTTGGTGGGATTACAAACGGCATGCCGCTGGAATTTAGTGTTGTTATGAAGCCAACATCATCAATAAGAAAGAAACAGGAAACTGTTAATCTAAAAACACACCAGCCATCAGAAATACAGGTGATTGGCAGGCATGACCCCTTTATAACCCTAAGGGCTGTTCCTGTGGTTCAGGCATTAACAGGATTTGCAATACTTGATCTTATTATGTCAGATTCATCTCAAAAGAAATGGGATATATTTAACAGAGGAGATGGCAATTAATATGGATGCAATCAGGATAAAGCCTATGGAATATTTTGCAATTCTAAACGCTCCTAATACAGTGTCCATTAAGGTTTTGAAGCTATCCTCCCGGCCCATATGAACCGTTGTATAAACTGTTTTCATTCCGATTTTTACGTCAGAGATATCATTTATTGCATCTTTAACAGCAGTTTTTATTAGATTCACCACATCATCGGGATTGCAGTTAAGGCCCAGAGGATTTATATCAAGATTGCTTGCATTTACAACGTGATTGTCAGTGGTGTATATTTCAAGGTTATCTACAATATCACTAAGCTCATTCCTTGATTTCTCCATAATATCATGTGTTATATTATTGGAATCTGTAAGTACTATTGCATTATATTTTCCATTAATCTCCATTGCAAGTGCCTGAATACCCATGGCCGCCAGCCCACTAATTCTGGCCGATATTCTGGAATAGCCAATTCTTGCAGGATATGCATCAGACAATTTTGAAAAGGCCCGTTTCATTTCCGGGATAAACTGGGAACAGTTATCAAGTTCAGGGGCATTTTTGGTAAAATCATTCTGTGCGTCAATCAGGGCAAAATCATCCATGCCGGAATCCCTCATGGCGCGGATTAATTTTAATCCGGATTCCAGTGAGATATCGTCGAATTTCTCACTTTCTGGAATTATTGCTGAGAACCCATAATTACCAAACTTTTGCATTGATATTTCATAACCATTAACATTTATCTTTTTCATTTCAGATACTGTGCCCGAATAGTGCATATCCTTCAAACCCTGTTTAACAGCATCGGCAATATTTTTTATATCTGATTCACCACCACAGTTATTGCTGTTTGTTGTTGCGGTGTGAAATACCATTATGTTATCCATGTTAAGCTCGTGGCTTAATTTTTCAGGAAGATTGCTGCTGCAGAGGTTTCCAAATGGGCCGGGATGGACATACGGAAATATTAAAATAACCTTGCTTTTTTCACAGTCCTTTATATCAACTGTTTTAACTGGTATTTTTACCCTTTTATTATATATTTTCCCAAAAAATGATTCACCAACACTATTATCCTGAGATCTGTTAAGGAAAAAATTGATTATTTCTGGAACACTTGCACTGTACTTTCTGGTGAATTTTTTTGTGGTTAATGTAATAAATAGGTAAGAAAATAAAAGAAATATTGCAGAGGAAAAAGATACTGTAAATAAAAACATGGGCAGGTACGGTGTTTTCAAAAATATGAAGAGTGAGGATATTAAAATGGAGTATGAATAATCTGGAGATAGTATAATTGCATAATGCATATTTTCTGGATAATAAACATATAGAATCAAAAAACGAAGGAACACTGCTATTGATGTTGATATGCCTATTAAATATACAATATTAAGGCCGATTATTGAATTAAGTGCAAGGAAAATCCAAAGAAATAGGGATGCTGAAAGAAATGACATAAAATCCAGATATATTATCCTTCTTGAGTTAAATGATTTATTTGTCAGTCTTATTGTTATAACATCCATGGCAATAAAAACAAAAAATGGAATTATTGATAAAAAAATAAAATTAACCATGCTTTTTATTAAAAGAAAATTTATAATATAAATAAAAAGTACTGGAAATATGAAATAGTACCATTTCGGTGATTTTTTAATGTATCTTGAAATGCCCGCCAGGGTCTTATTGCTTTCCATTTACCACCGGATTATTTTATTAAATATAAATATATTTTTTACATTATTTTGAATTTATAATAATCAGTGCACAAGCCTCTTAATCTTGAAATAACCATAACCTGTTAAAATTCTTACATACTCTGGAAATTTTTTACTGGTATTGATGTCTATATAAAGGTCTTTGATATCATTTAATTTTTCCTCAGTGGAAACTATTATTATATTATCAAATCCAATTAAATCAAAAACACGCCCTGATATCTGTTTATTCCCCCTGCCAAGCAAAAAGCCCTGGCCACCAATGGGTGATATTATCATAACAGTCCTTTTTTGGCTAACATAATGATAAATTGTCGGCTCATCAATATCCGATGCAACAAGGCTTTTGTTTAAAATAAGATCAAAGCCAAGTATGTTTGTCTTTATTCCAAGGTTCAACAGTATTTCCTTACATGTGGTTCCAGGACCTATCAGATAATATGTATTGTTATCCATATTGTCAATTATATACTCT
>NZ_JAVYSZ010000016.1:0-36351 GCF_038728925.1 Acidiplasma sp. | reverse complement strand
ATAATTAATAAATTTATTATATAAATCTATATTATTAAGATAATTTTCCCACCAGCTTTTATTGTTTTTATACCAATCTATTGTTTTATTAAGTCCCTCATTTATATCAACTTCTGGTTTAAAACCCAATGCATTTAATTTTGATGAATCTAATGAGTATCTTAAATCATTACCAGGTCTATCGTTAACACATTTTATCAATGACTCGGGTTTATTCATTATGTGTAATATTTTTTTGACTATTTCAATATTTTCTAATTCAATCTCCGAACCAATATTATATATTTCTCCGTTTTTACCTCTTGCCATAACTTTTATTATACCTTTTACATTATCATCAACATATAACCAGTCACGTCTATTTTTCCCATTTCCGTAAATTGGTATTTTTTTGTCTAATAATGCATATATTATAGTTTTAGGTATTAATTTTTCTGGATGCTGATAAGGACCGTAATTATTAGAGCTTCTAGTAATAGAAATTGGTATTCCATAAGTTTTGAAATATGCCAGTATTAATAAATCCGCCGATGCCTTTGTTGCACTGTAAGGATTATTTGGGTTCAAGCATGAATTTTCATCGAATTTTTTATTTAATGCGTTTCCATATACTTCATCTGTTGAAATATGTATAAATTTTTCAATATTCCTGTTTTCCTTCATATAATCTAGTATATTATATACACCATAAATATTGGAATTTAAAAAATCATGGGCATCAACTATTGATCTGTCTACATGCGATTCTGCAGCGAAGTTTACTATAATATCCACATCCTTCAATGCTTTTTCTATATCTATTTTATTAAATAAATCCCCTTTAATAAATTCTATATTATCATTTTTGATATTATTTAGATTTGATGCATAGGTTAATTTATCAAATACCTTTATATTATAATCATAATTTTTCAATAAATAATTCACAAAATTAGAACCTATAAAGCCATATCCACCGGTAACAAGAATATTTTTTTGCATGGTTCTAATATTAAATGGAATTATAAAATAATTTGCAAAACTTAAAGTAAAGATAATAAATCACATTTTTAATGAAAGGAATAATATTGGCTGGTGGTACAGGTACAAGGTTAAAGGATCTGACAAAGGTAACAAATAAACATCTATTGCCAGTATATGATAAACCAATGATATATTTTCCGATTAATACTTTAAAATGTGCAGATATCGACTCTATATTAGTGGTTACTGACAAAAGAAGGACGACAGATTTTCTTTTGCTTCTTGGAAGCGGTAGTGATTTTGGTGTTAGGTTTACTTATGCACTGCAGGAAAGTGCCAAGGGTATTGCTGATGCCTTAAGCAAGGCCAAAGATTTTGTAAATAATGATGATGTTACAGTTATTCTTGGGGATAATATAATTTTTGGAGATATAAAAGAGTTAAAAGAACCATTAAATAAAAGCTGTAGAATATTTTTGAAAAAGGTTGAAGATCCTGAAAGATTTGGAATTGCCTATGTTAAAAATGGCATAATTACAAAAATAGTTGAGAAACCCAAACAACCAAAATCAAATCTTGCAATAATAGGTTTATATCAATATAAAAGTAATGTTTTTGATATAATTAATAATGTAAAGCCGTCAAAAAGAAATGAATTGGAAATTACAGATGTGAATAAGTATTTTCTGGACAATGATGATATAGAATATAAAATTATAGATAATGATTGGATAGATGCTGGAACCATAGAATCTTTATTTAAGGCAAACGAAATGGAAAGAAAATTTAAAGCTACTGATAAGTATTCTTATTAAAAATATAAAATAATAATAATAAGTATTATTAAATATAAATAATGCAAAATATCTGGTTTACCCTTGTTTAATAAATAGATATTTATTTATATTATAAATAAATACTACTCGCAGATGGAAGATAAAGAAAATCTAATTAAATATTTTTCTGCACCACACATAGATGAAAGAGGTATATTAACAGTTATAACAGATAATATTCCAATAGATAATTTTAAAATTAAAAGAGTTTATTATATAAAAACATTAAATAAAAATGTTATTCGCGGTGGTCATGCCCATTATAAACAAACTCAGATTTTATATGATATTGAGGGTTTGTTAGAAATAGAATATCATACAAGTATAAATAATGGTTTTTTATTATTAAAAGAATATGAAGGAATAGTTATTAGCCCATTAGTATGGATTAATATTAAAAGCTTAACTAATGAATGCTTATATTTGGTTTTAGCTAATGGAGAATATAATGAAAGTGAATATATTAGGGATAAAAATAAATTTATGGAGTTGATTTCAAATGATAGTTAATTTTCAAAATTTCAAAAGGCTTTATGACGATTTAAAACCAGAGTTGGATAAAAGTTATTATGATACAATGGCTTCTGGATACTATATTCTTGGTAAAAAAGTACAAGAATTTGAAAAGGATTTTTCTAATTTTGTAGGGGCAAAATATTGCATTGGGGTAGCCTCAGGCTTGGATGCTCTAACCATAGCATTAAAATCACTAAATTTAGAGAGAGGAATAGAAGTAATAGTTCCTGCAAATACTTATATTGCTACATTTATTGCAATTATCAGAGCTGGTTATGTTCCTGTACCGGTAGATGCAGACATAAAGACACTACAGATAGATGCCAATTTGATACCAAATAAAATTACTGAGAAAACACGTGTAATTATGCCCGTACATTTATATTATCAGACTCCGGATATGGATATTATCAATGAGATAGCTCATGAAAATAATTTAAATGTTGTTACCGATGCTGCTCAGGGACATGGTGCAAAATACAAAGGAAAAATAGTTGGCTCACTTGCAGAAACTGAATGCTTCAGTTTTTATCCAACAAAAAATTTGGGTGCTATAGGTGATGCTGGTTGCATCGTTACAAGCAATGAGAATATAAGTTATTATTCAAAACTGTTGAGGAACTATGGAGAGAGGAATAATTATGTAAGTGATTTAATAGGATATAACTCTAGGCTGGATGAAATTCAGGCTGGCTTCTTGGACATAAAATTAAAATATCTTAATAAATGGAATGAAAGGCGCAGATATATTGCTAATAGATATTTAAATGAAATACATAATGATAAGATAACTTTGCCAGAAGTAGCTGAATACGCAACTCCAAATTGGTACCTATTCCCGATATTCTCTGAGCAAAGAGAGCATGTAAAATTGGGACTTCAAAAAAAAGGAATTGCTTCCATAATACATTACCCTGTGCCGCCATATTTACAACCTGCGTTGAAATATCTAGATTATAATGAGAAATCATTTCCTAACAGTTATAAAATTGCAAATACAGAGTTAAGCATTCCTATTGACCCATATCTAAGCGAAGATGAAATTACCTATGTTATCGACTCTATAAATAATATATAATGAATTATCAAAATAATTGAGTTGTAATTACTGGACCTTGATCTTAGATAATGATTGCTAAACAAAAATCTTTCTATTTCATGAGGCATTGAGCATAGACTTCCTATAATAGTTGTGTTTTCTTCTTCTATAGCTACCCTTAAGATTCTTTAAAAATCCCATATAATATTCCCTGAAACTGCTATCATTATTTCATTGATCTAAAAACTGTAAGGGTAAATAATAATACAACGTGAATGGTAAATAATAATACAACGTGAATGTGGCATTATATTATTAATTTCATTGAACTATATAATCAGTTTTAATTGAATTATGGCATGATTCAATATCACCATTCTCCTCATGTGCTTCTTTTCTATGTATCCACACTTTATATTCATTGTTTTCAAATAATTATTGAATTCCTTGGATATATACTGTGAATCGTTATCCATTTTTAATATAATATTATCCAGACATAACAACCTTAAATTTCCTTATTATTGAATCATCTATTGCATCCTTAGATTTGCTTGATATATTATAATAAATATAAAAACAATAATAAATTTTTCACTGCTAATTTTCAAATGCTTTTCCAAGATATTATAGGTACATAACTATTAGTTAGTCGTGGACTTATAATTATATAACCTCCCATAAAAGTAGAATGGTTCTTTCTCTTACCATTTGTGCCTTTATTAAATAGAGATAAGTCTTCCTTATTCTCCTGTTATTTCTATTTTTTTATTTTATATATCATTGTCAAATCCTTGATTATCAGATGCCATTTAAAAGCGATTATAAGCGATTTAAAGCATATAAAAATAATTTATGTAAAATTATAACATGCTTATTGAATAATGCCTTATTTGGTAAAATAATTAAATCTATGCTTATTTATCTTTGATTATTGCAATAAAATCGAGAAGTTAGATTAAAAAGAGGTCTTTTTTATACATTTTTTAACTATAATGAAAATATAACTTAGTTTTTAATGGGTCTGTCCGGATTTGAACCGGAGTTTCCAACTCCCGAAGCTGGAAGGATACCAGGCTACCCCACAAACCCTAATGGTTTATTGTAAAAGAATATAAAACATTTATTTATGTAAACATTTATCTTTTGATTAAAATTACTGTTTTAATGATAATTCACAATACACTTGGCCAGAGGGATGAGGTCTTTAAGGAGATTAATAAAAACAGGATTAATATCTTTGTCTGCGGCCCGACCGTTCAGGACGATTTCCATATAGGGCATGCCAGGACAAACATCTTCTTTGATGTAATTGTCAAATTTTTACGTGCCAGGGGATATTCCGTATTTTACCTTCAGAACATTACTGATATCGATGATAAGATTATAAGGAGGGCAAAAGATGAAAATAAAAGCCCGGGGGAAATAGCCGAGTACTATTACAATGAATATTTAAGGCTGATGAACATATTAAGGGTAAACAGCGTCACATACTATGCAAGGGCAACATTATACATAAAGGAGATAATAAGCCAGATACGCAGAATGATAAATAAGGGATATGCATATGAAACATCAGACGGTGTTTATTTTAATGTGCGCAAATTTAAGGATTATGGAAAATTATCAAATCAAAATCTAAATGAGATCATTGAGAATGCACGCGGGGTAATCAACGAGGATAAAAAACATCCTGAGGATTTTGCACTGTGGAAGAAGATGAAGCCCGGGGAACCATACTGGGAATCCCCTTGGGGTAAGGGCAGGCCGGGATGGCACATAGAGGATACAGCAATAACCGAAACATTTTTTGGATATGAGTACGATATCCATGGTGGCGGGTCAGATTTAATATTCCCACACCATGAGGCCGAGATTGCCCAGATGAGGTCAATAAGCAACAGGAAGTACCTTGCAAGGTACTGGATACACACGGGCATGGTCAACGTAAACAAGGAAAAAATGTCAAAGTCATTGAAGAATTACATAAAAATTAAGGACATACTCAAGGATTATTCACCCGAGGTTTTAAGGTTTGCACTGATTAATTCGAATTACAACACATCAATTGAGTACTCACTTGAATTAATGAACCAGTCAAGGGAGAGCGTTGATAAAATCAATACAATATACAATAAATTAAAATCAATAAATTCAGATAACGGTTCATTTGACATAAACTACGATGCATACATTAATTCATTCAATAACATAATGGAGAATAATTTTGACACGAGAAGGCTCATAACGGAGCTTCTTGAATTCGTGGGCGTTTTAAATAAAAATTATGAAAATATATCATATAATACGGCGCAGAAGGCACTGAAAATCCTGGATTATTTAAACAGTTTCCTTGACATATTATATGGTTCTAAAAAAATAAACACAGATATTATAGATTCATTGATATTGATCAGAAATGAATTGAGGAAAAATAAATTCTATGATTTATCTGATTTAATAAGAAAGAGCCTTCAGGATGCTGGAATATATATTGAGGACAACGGCGATAAGACAATATGGTATGCAAAAGATTAATAATGAAATAATATATTTTTTATCATGGAACAGAATAATGTGATATTAATAGTCGATATGATCAATGATTTCGTCACCGGAAAATTCGGCAATAAAAACTCATTGAATGCTGCGAACCGTGCTGCTGATGTATTAAAATATAATAAAATGCCAGTTGTTTTCGCCCGAGACTTCCATATTAAGAATGATCCAGAATTCCGTGTCTGGGGAGAGCATGCATTAATGAACACACCAGCGTCTGAAATATATGAAAAATTAAAAAAATACCCTGATTTTATTGTTAATAAAAGGCATTACGATGCATTCCATGACACGGACCTTGATTCATTATTAAGATTTTTAAATGCAAAAAAGCTTTATTTATTTGGAATCAGCACTGATATATGCGTTATGCACACCGCCTCAGGCGCATTCTACAGAAATTATGATGTAACAGTTGTATCAGATCTCTGTGCATCAATAGATGAAAATAACCATGAGGATGCCCTTAAAAAAATTAAAATAAACTATGGGTATAACTCAATAGATTCAGAGGAATTTAAAGGGGTTATTAAAAATGAGTAAATTCGTTATGGCCGGTGAGGATGAAATACTGAATGGCGATGTCACCGATGTGTACTTTGATTACACAAAGGAATATTTAAAAAAACTGGATAAAAACCCTGTGGTCACCATGGAGGTTACAGCCCCATCGGCAGAGTATGATTATATAAACTTCACGGGCCTCAATGATGTTATATCATTGCTGGAAAATAAGAACATAGATTTATACGCAATACCGGAGGGAACAGTGATAAGGAACAGGGACGATGCGGGTGTTCCCGTTCCATTTATAAGGATAACCGGGCATTACCTTGATTTTGCAGAATACGAAACCCCCATACTTGGATTTATATGCCAGGCATCGGGCATATCATCATACTCATCATTAATTAAAAAGATGCTTGGTGATACGCCATTTATATCATTCGGAATACGCAGGATGCATCCGGCAATAGCGCCAATGATTGACAGATCTGCATACATCGGTGGCGCCTCTGGCGTATCTGGAGTTATAAGCGGAAAAATATTGGGGATCACACCATCCGGAACAATGCCACACGCACTGTCATTAATACTTGGCGATGACCTTGCATGGAAAACCCAGCATGATAACTCTAGGTTCAGGGTTTTTTTAATAGACACATTCATGGATGAAAAATTCGCCGCCATAAAGGCTGCGGATGAATTTCCCGATATAGATTATATAAGGCTTGATACGCCATCGTCAAGGCGCGGCAATTTTATAAATATCATAAGGGAAATAAGGTGGGAGCTCGATTTAAGGAACCATAAAAATGTAAAAATCATGGTATCAGGAGGAATATCCCTTGATGATGTTATTCCATTAAAAAATGCCGGTGTATCCGCATTCGGCATAGGAACATCAATTGCATCGGCCAAAACCGTTGATTTTGGCATGGACATAGTTAACATCGAAGGAAATAATATAACAAAGCGCGGGAAATTCTCCGGCATAAAAAACGTTTTAAGGTGCGATGCCTGCGGTAGCACAAGGGTTGTAGACAATCAAATCAATGAGATGCCGTGCTCATGCGGGGGTACCATGAGGAATATACTCGTAAGGTACATATCATCGGGAAAAATTAATATAATGGAGGATATAAATAAAATAAGGGAAAGGTCTTTAAACCAGATAAATAAATTTATGAATTTATAATGAAAAATCTCCAAGGTTGTCAAGATTTTTCCTGTATTTTGTGTACATTATTATTACAATTGCAAATATGGCAATAACCCATAATAATGAACCGTAAACACCGTATATGTATGGTGCGCTTAAATCAAAGTAAACTGCGGCGGCTATTGCAGCTATTAATGTTATGCTTGATATTCCGGGTATTATTATGTGCCTTACAATGTGTGTTTTCTGATTATTCTTCTTCAGGAAGAAATATAATGATGTGTTTGTTAAAATATGAACTATGTATGTAATTGGAGACTCAAGTATTAACAGGAATACAGATGCATATAGAAGCGCGTCTATTGGCCTTCCAGGATAAATGTATTCAAAGGCAAGGCCCGTGGATAAAACAATTGCAAGCGCCAGCACAGTAATGAATATCACGGCATATACCGGAACGCCCCTGGTGTTTGTCCTTGACAGCCTTTCAGGTATGACATGCTCCCTTGATAATGAGAATAAAACCCTAGTTGCATTTGTTCCGAGCGATACTGTTGCTGTGAAAAATGAATTTATTACAATTATTAATAATATAATAAACGGTATTGAGCTGAATGCGCCAAAATCATTTTTATAAATTGATAGAACAGGGTATGCCCCTATGCCCGATCCTGTTCCAAAATTAACCATATTTGAGAATCCCCATGATATTACCTCTGAGTACGATGCAAGTATGATTGTTACACCCAGCACAAGTATGCTTAATATAATTGATAACGGCACATTCCTCTTAGGGTTTTTGGTCTCCTCTGCAATTGGTATTGAACCGCCAACGCCCACAAAGGTTCCGATGGCATAAACCATCATCGCCGCAAGTATGATAAAATTGCCGCCCACGGGTATTGCCGTGAATGGTGTGAATGTTACCGAGGATGCATGTGATAGTATTAAATATATTGATGTTCCGATGAAGAATAAAACCTCTATAAATATTGCATATGAAACATACCTTAATGATGGCTTAATCCCCTTGTATATTAAAACGCTGACAAACAAAATAAAAATAACACTTACCGGAATCCACAAAACATTGATGTATGGTATTGTTATGCCAAGGCTGGGCAGAATTGCGTAGGCAAAGCCCACAAAGCCAAGGATTCCAAATCCTGTAAAGCTCAGTATCTGGTAGCTTATATATGACAGTGCCGTTGTCAATCCAAATGACCTCCCAAGGCCATTTGCAACAAATGTGTAGTAACCGCCCGAGCTTGATAGATATTTTGAAAATTCATATGATGAATAGCTCATCATTGAGTAAACAATCAGTGCCATGAATAAAATCAATGGAATTGAGAATGAACCATCCGGGTATCCAGAAAATGTAAAGGTCAGCAATGCGGCGGTTCCCGCAACATAAAGGACAATTGTGCCACCGGGCGCGTTCAGGCCAATTGCCTGGGAAACAGCATGCCTCAGGGTCAGCTGATTAAATTTTAAATGCCTATAACCTTCCTTAACGTGAGAAATATTTTTTTCTTCTGTCACGTAATACTTAATATATGATTCGTATTTGAATTTTATCATTTATCAGTGAATATAAATCCTGAATTATTTGCATTATTTTATTTGTATTATAATTTTACATTATTAAGAAAAATGGCATAAAATAAAACCCATGGAAAGTTTAAAACACATTATATTATTACAAATTTATGGCAGTAAATAATATTAACGATATATCATTCAATGATAGAAGGAAATTTGCTGTAAAACTTATTGATGATATGCTTCAGACATTAACACCAGAGAATGCAATAAATAATGTTTTTAATGTTAACATAAACATGTATAAAAATGTATATTTAATAGGATTCGGCAAGGCATCGTTCAGGATGTATTCCGGGATAAGGCCAAAAATTATTAACAAACTAAGATACGCCGGAATAATAGTACCCGAGGATGAGGTCATTGGCCATAATTTCACCGAGCTCAGAATTTACAGGGGCACACACCCATATGTTAGCAATACCTCTGTAAATTCATCAATTGAACTCTTAAGGCCATTAAAAAATTTAAATGAGGATGACCTGGTCATAGTTTTAATCTCTGGCGGCGGTTCATCGTTATTTGAAATACCCGAGGATAATGTCAGCGTTGATGATATAATGGAGATATCAAAAGAGATCATGAACTCCGGTGGTAATATATATGACCTGAACATAATCAGGCTCGGACTTTCATCTGTAAAGGGCGGCAAGCTTGCCTCATATCTGTATCCGGCACATGTTAAATCCTATATTATATCTGATGTTTTTTACGATGACCTGGGCATTATTGCATCAGGCCCGCTTGTCAGGGAGGATTATTCAGATGATGTGCAAAAAATTTCTGAAAAATACGTTAAAAATCCAGGGCTGAGGGATTTTATTAATAAAAATTACAGGAAGAATAGCCTTGATATGAAATATTATGAAAGGATTGAGAACATTATTATATTAAAAAATAAGGATTTTGTTGATTATTTATATAAAAATCTGGACTCAAATTCTGTCTCACTGGGAAGCAACATAAACGGCGATGTCAATGACGTTTCTAATTATTTAATAAATATATTAAGAAACATTTATTCAGTAAAAAGATCAGGCTTCTGGTTTGTATGCGGTGGAGAGACCACGGTGAATGTAAAGGGTAACGGCATCGGGGGAAGAAACGAGGAATTATGCATGAAAATGCTTAAGTTATACAATAACGATGAGCAGTTCCTGTTTTTGAGCATTGGCACGGATGGCATTGATGGCCTGAGCCCTGCTGCGGGTGGAATTGTAGATAATTTTACAAAAATAGAAAACATTGATGATTACCTTAAAAACAATGACAGCTACAACGCACTTAAACCAGGGAATATTATTATGACCGGCAGGACCGGAAATAATGTTTCTGATATTATTCTTGGTTATTATAATAAATTTAACAATTTTTAAATATTACTTATAATTTTAGATTTGATTGTTATGGAGGAACTTTTGTGCAACATCGAATTTGAAAAGAATGAGGATGGATACACCGCCAGGCTCAGGACCGATATGGGTGGTTTAAGGGAATATAACGGATTAACCATGGAGGACGTCATAAATCAGGTAATAATGGAGCTCCAGGAGGAATTTTCTTAAATATTGATTTAATTTTTTGAATTAAATTTATCATTTATGGTGGGCATCAAAAAAATATTTTAGGAATCCCATGATAACCACCTGATATACTTGAATTCAAATCAATGGAATATTGTATATAATATATTCGACCATGATGTTAAATACTATGTCAATAAAATAAAATCAATAAAAAATATTAATAAAAAACCCGAAATGGCAAGAATCCATTTCAGGCATAATTATAATGGTGTAAAAAAAATACCGGTAATACACGATGATCACAACAGCGTTGATTATATATCCAGCGCGCTTGTAACATCACGTGGATTAAACGGAATAAGCATGCATAGAATAGAGATCAGGCATAATATGGCATACATATTCATTGCCGACAAAAAATTATCAAATTTTTTATACTCATCAGGGAATAATTATATAGATGTAAATATATTCAATACATTTTCAATAAAATACATACTTGCGGCGGCACTTCACATTGAGGACAAATTAAATTTTGTTTTAAATTATGATGATGACAATCGTTTTATTGATTTCCTTGTTCCAAAGAATATAAATTTTTTAATAAAAGCAAGGATATATAAGGAAACAAAAATTTTTATGGAGGATATATCATTTGGCGATGAGCCGGTGGCAACCCAGATGAAATATAATAAAATAAAGATTTTTAATATAAAATATAACTCAAGGAGGTGCCTTGGCATTGTGCAGGGCGGTGATATCCATAAATTTTTGTTTGATATATCAGGGCTTTATAATAATTACCGGTATAAATTATGATTATTTTTTAAGGTAAATGTATATTATATCACCATTATCCTTATATTTATACATTTTAAGCCCTGCATTTTCTGCCAGGGTTTTTATTGCCGCCTCGCCCATGGGGAATTTTTCTCTCAATGCCTTTATCTGTATCTCCTCGCCGTCATCAAGGTCAAAATAAAGACCCTTAAAATAGGCTTTTAAATAATTTTCGGGATCACCGCCGCATACAACGCCGGTCTGATCATCGGTTCTCATATATGTATATTTCATCATGGCACTTATTGTTTTTCAAAGTTTAAAAATAAATTATCTGTGAAGATAATAGCCGGTGCATCCTGATTTATTTATGTAACCGTAGCGTTCCATCTGTGCAACGCCGTTCAATGATTCTGCAAGCGGTTCAAGCTTTCCAGAATCAACAGTGCCATCCGGCCTGTAAACCTTAAAATCAATGGAATTTACCGGGCACCAGTGTATTACCCTTAATTTCCTGCGGCCATCGTCCGGGACATATGAAATTTTACCGCCGGCCTTTCTGGCCATGCACAGGTCCTTTAATCTTATGTACTCTCCCTCATCAATGCTGTTTAAATCATTTTCATCGATGTAAATATCAGAATTAACATGAAAATCATACTCCCTGAAGCCAAGATCGGGCCTCTCAGGGTGATATGGAACATGGCTTTTAAGATCAATATTATTTTCAAGATTGATTTTAACAGGATTATTCACAAAGAAGAACCTCATTGATTTATAATCTATGATCTCGCGGTCTATGGAATCAAAGATATCCCATGAGAAAACGGCATTGCTCTCCCTCATGCCGGACATTATCCAGTACCTTCTGAATGTCTCCGGGCTGTATCCCCTCTTTCTTAAAGCCATTAATGTTCCAAGGCGTACATCATCCCAGCCTGTGTACCTTCCTGTCCTTATTCCCTCCTTTATTGTGCTTGTCTTTAATACGGAATCTGGTATTTTGATAAACCCGTAATGGTAGTATTCTGGCTCCTTCCAGTTATTTGCCCTGAATACATACCTCTGCTTTTCAGTATTTACCAGATGGTCTATTCCCCTTATTACATGTGTTAACCCAAGGAGGTGGTCGTCGATTGATACTGAAAAATTCATGGTCGGGTATAAAACGTATCTATCACCGGTTAATGGATGCGGTGTTTTGTTTATTCTGAATGCAATCCAGTCCCTTATGGATTCATTTGGATGGTTCAGATCGGTCTTCATCACAACAGCGGCCTGGCCCTCATCATAATAGTTATTTAAAAGCCTGTCAAATTTCTCCTCATTTTCCTCTGGTGATGCATTTCTTTCTGGAACAGCCAGTGATTTCATCTTCATGTCATGGAAATATTTTTGATCCCTTTCTATGACATACAGATGCCCGGATTTTATCATATCCCTAGCATACCTGTAATATATCTCCATCCTTGATGATTGTATCACACTTTTTGTAACATTCACGCCAAGCCACTTCAAATCCTCCGGTATTAACTGGTATGCATCTGGGTCAATGTTGTCCGGATTCGTATCCTCTATTCTTAATATTAATTCACCACCGTACCGTTTTACATACTCATCATTGAGTATTGCCATCCTTGAATGCCCAATATGCAGGGGACCTGATGGCGATGGGGCCATACGCATTACAACCCTTCCGTGGACATTCCTCAATTCGGGCAGTTCGTGTTTTTCCTCCCTTTTTTCCTTAATCAGGAATTCAGGGTATTCATTTGCAACAATCTCATCGATTTTTTCCCTTCCCAGTGAATTAATCTCATCAACCATTTTTTTAACATCAGGTATTAAATTCTTTATGTTCTTTTTAATCTCAGGATTCTCTGATATTAGCTTGCTCACAACGGATGAAACATCAGCCCTGCCATCATGAAGATACGCATTTTTAATTGCCTGCCTTCTAATTTCCTGATCCATAATAGCCATTCACCTCTGATTCTATAATTTCCATTAATGGTTTGATCCCATCGGGTATTTTAGTGCTTACAGCTATATCCTCAACCCTCTGACTTATATCTATTTTTGTCTGTATCCTGTATATTTTATTGCTAAATGAATTTTTTATTTCGCTGTACAATTCTTCCTGTTCATCCACAGTATATTTTGTTGTTCCTGAATAGTCCATGAGGAATAATATAATTCCATCTATCTTTGAGAGTGCTATAATGGATTTCTTTTCAATATCATTCCTTTTGTCCATGGTGCGGTCAAGTATTCCAGGGGTGTCTATGAACTGCGCCCTCCTGTTATTAAAATGCCTGTAGGCTATCAGGATATCCCTTGTTGTAAATGGATACTCTGCTATTTCTGGATTGCTGCCTGTTATCTCATGCAATAAGGAACTCTTTCCTGTATTTGGCATTCCTGCAAGAATGAATGTTGGTATGTTCATGATAATGCCGGGCAGCCTTTTTAAGTAATTGCGGCATTCACCCAAAAATAAAAGGTCATTTCCTATATTATTAACAAGTGATGAGTACCTCCCGTAATAGCTCTTCATTATGGAATTTATATCATCAATTGTCCTTGCATATTTTAATTTTTTTATATAAAATGTGCTTAAATCCTTGATTTTTTCTGATGTCCACTGCACCTTGCCAAGGCTTAACTTATATTTATTAACATCAAACATGAGGTCTATCAGGCTGTAATAAAACGGATGAACAGCCTCAATCGTTGGAAATTTTTTTATTAATTTATCAAAATGGCCTGTTGATATGCTCTCTATTGTTGATATTCTGTCAATTACCTCCTTTCGAACCTTATCCTCCTTTTTCGGAAAGTAGGGCTCAACTATATTCGATGCCTTTTTGAATGATTTGTCAATAATCTCCTGCGATCTTAACACTGTTGGTATATATTCAAACACATTGCATTATGTCATTGACCTTAATATCCTTTTCATTTTTTATTGCATTGCATTTTATAAAAGATTTCTTAAATTAATTTTAAATATTTTTATACGATTAAACGCCATGAATATTGATGACGCATTCCTGTATGACCTGAAATACGGGGATCTAAGTGCAAAATTTATTGATAATGTTTTTCTGTGTCACCGAGGACACATACATGAATGAGGATATTCACGCGATTATAGAAAGGCTGGTTAATTCAGGATATTTACTCTATTCCGGAAAAAGGTTTGGTGTCAAATGCAAATACTGTGGCTATGATAAATTCTATGCAATTCCGTATAATAAGGAAACAAATACTCCGGTTGAGAATAGTATAGACAAAATTGATATGGGCATTATTGGATATTCATATGTCTGTGGTGCCTGCGGAAAGCTTAACCAGCCAGGTGATTCATGGTCAGATTATGATTCATACTCATTATCTGATAAAAATAATGCTGTTGTCGAGGCTACATATTCATTTAAAAAAATTCTTGATGAGAGCAATCTTGTGCATGAAATGAAAAAAGTATTGAAGTCATCTTATCACCAGCATATTTTCAATATTTCGATTCAGAAAGATTTTGAATATATGGTTGATATCTATGAAAATGCAAATTTAAAGGATACAATTGAAATGACGAATCCAATCAAAAGGGAGTATCCATCAAAGAAAATTGCAATTTTTAATATTACAAATCAATATACCAGAAAGAAAGCCACTGAGTTTATTATGAATTTTTGGAATTTAAATACAAATATTCAATAAATAATATTTTTTGAAACATTTTTAGAACTAAATATTTATATGTTAAATACACATATACATAAATATGGGGTTTGTAAATATAATAATACATGATGAAACAAGAGAAAAATTAAACAAATTAAAAAATAACCCGAGGGAAAGCTATAATGATGTTATAGTAAAATTAATAAATGAACATGATAGAAGCAAGGAAGAATAAAATAAAAGATTCGTTAAATAAAACCAAAATTAAAAGAAAATCTCAATCAGCAGTAATTATAAAAGCAAAGCTCGACAGTGATAAGCTAAATACCAGCACATTAAGGATATTAAGGAGAATATTTTTGGAGGCTAAATGGTTATACAATTATATTATAAATAAGGAATTTAACAATGATATTTTTAATATGGATTATAAGGTAAATAAAGTACCAGTGTATGTAAAGGACCATTATGAAATAAGGGATTTAAAATATTTATCATCACAGATTAAGGAAGAAATTATTGATAGAACCATGGATAATATTAAAGGATTATCAAAATTAAAGGAAAGGGGATATAAAACAGGGAAATTAAAATTTAAAAAATATATAACATCAATACCATTGAAACAGTATAACAATACATATAAAATAATAAACAACAATTATATTAAAATACAGGGAATAAAGCAGAAATTAAAGGTAAATGGATTATATAATTTAAATATATTGGAACCGGCAAATGCATTGTTAATAAATAAAAACAATGATTATTATATTTACATAACAGCATATAAAAATAAGTACATTTTAGACAAACCTATAAATAAACAAAAAATGGTATCAGTTGATTTGGGAATTAAAAATCAATTAACATTGTCCAATGGTTTAATAATAAATTATGGCATACCAAAATCCAAAAGAGAAAAAAGAATTCAGAAAAGATTATCTAAAAAGGTTAAAAACTCTAATAACTATTATAAGCTGAAGAATAGACTCAATATAGAGCAGACAAAAAACGCTAATAAAAGAAAGGATACAGTAAATAAAATAGTCCATTATCTATCATCAAACTATGATATAGTAATAACACAGGATGATAATATTAATTCATGGAAGCATCTCTTTGGCAAGAGAACAGAATCCACCAATATGGGTGGAATTAAGGAGGCACTTAAACATAAGGCCTCAACATTTATATTACTGGACAGGTTCTTACCAACAACCAAGGAATGCTCCAAATGCCATAATAAATACAATATAAATTTAAATGATAGAATATATAAATGCCCTAATTGTGGTTTTATAATTAATAGGGATTATAATTCAACATTAAATGATCTATATTATGGAATTATAAAAATAAATGAACTATTAAGAAATAAATATAATAAATTAAAAAGATATTTTAATGAACTTAATTTAAATATAAATGTACCTGTGGAGCATAGGGAATTTACGCCTGTGGAGACCTTCACCTCTGTCCCTGAAGGGATTAATATAAGCCCGTATGTAAGGATAAGTGTGGTCGATGAATCAGGAAGCCTCATTGCCTTGGCATGAGGTAGCTCACAAAATATAATATAAAAAGGCTTGTAATAGACTCAATAGAACCACTGGAAATAAATTCAAACGAGGAAAGCATAAGATACCTGTTTAATGAATTAAGAAACCTTGACTGCGTTATAGTTGCAACAAAATTCATTAACATTATAAATTCAAATCCAATCGAGGATATGTTTTTCATCGGCATAGCCGAAATAGGCACCGTAATCGATGTTAATCTAATAAAAAACGTTTTTATAATCAAAAAATTTAGCCTGAGGGATAATTCAAAAAGGATCTTTGAATTCAACATAACCCCGGATGGCAGGCTCGAATTAAAGTGAGTACATGAAGATAAGGCCATATATCCTTGCCTTTTTTTCATTAATAGCCATACTTCTTTATTTATACTTTTTAATATATTCCTTAATATTATTTGATAAAACACTAATTGAAAGAATTCTTAGCATTATTTTAATATTAATCAACGGATTTTTTATAATGCATTCACTTTCATATTTGTATTATTATGTTACGGCATCAACAAAATATGAGAAAACTGTAACATATTATTTCAGCAGGTATTTTCCGTTCCAGACCTCTGTATTTATAGCAACATTTAATGAATCCCCAGATGTTCTGGAAAACACAATGTTGAATGTAAAACTGATGTGCCGCAGGGGGAATGGCATACCGTATATACTCGATGATTCAACCGATAGGAATAAGCAGGCTGCAATTATGAACCTTGCAAAAAAATATAATTTCATTTATGTGCACAGGGAAAACCGCAGGGGTTACAAGGCAGGGGCATTAAACGATGCGCTAAAAACAATAAACACAAGGTATTTTGCTGTTTTTGATGCTGATCAGAACCCACTGCCTGAATTTTTAACAGAAATACTTCCAATTATGGAGGAGGACGATAAAATAGCATTGATACAGGTCCCACAGAGGTATGTGAATAATAATACCCATGTTGCAAAGGGTGCAAACGACATACAGGAGGTTTTTTACAATTTTATAACGCAGGGAAAAAGCCTTGAGGATAGCATGTTTTCATGCGGTTCAAATGTACTGTACAGAACGAGCATAATTAAAAAAGTTGGCGGATTTGATGAACAGAATGTAACCGAAGACCTGGCAACGTCAATTAAAATACATGAGGCAGGTTACAAGACCATTTATTATAACCGGCCACTTGCATCTGGTGAGGCACCGGAAACGTTAAACTCTTATTTTATTCAGCAGTCAAGGTGGTCACAGGGTTCCATGGCCATATTTTTCAGGGTTCTAAAACTTCTATTTAGAAGAAAAAAATTAACAATAAGGCAGAAAATTGGATATCTTGTGACCACATCATGGTATTTTGTTGGTACCGTGAACATTATTATGCTCTTATTTCCCCTGTTATTCATATTTTTTAACATTGTATCAATTATTACGCCAAAAATATACATCTTTATTCTTGGATTTTATATAATATTTGAATTCTTTGCATTTTCCATAACAGTATACAGCATTAATAAATCGATTGTTCCCGTTTTAAGAAATATTTCACTGACATTTATAACAAGCCCTGTGTTTGTTAAATCAGCGTTTTATGCACTAATAGGAAAAAGGACATCATTTAAGGTAACCCCAAAGGGGGATTCGACAAAAATACCCATAAAAGGAATCTGGCCAAATATTTTAATGATATTTTTAACATTATCAGGGACATTTTATTCATTATACAGATATATATTTACAGGCCTAATACAGTATGTTTTTAATGGAATTTTTTTAATATATTTCACAATTCTGGGCTTAACAATATTTTATTATAACAAATAATTACTGCTTCATAAATCTAAAGAGAAGAATTATTGCTATTATTCCGAATATGTTAATTATTAAAAGCGGAAGTGATACCTCATATCCGAGGAATCTTGAGAACATGAAGTAAACATATATGGTTGTTACACTCTGAACCATAAATATTAATGAAATTATTATAATCTGTGAATATATTTTGGCACCGGTTTGTTTATATGACCTGAGAAAAACCAAGAATATAGAAAGGAACAGTATAAATTCAGCCGAAATTAGCCCTATATTGGATATCCATAATAATTCCATCTTTTGTTCACCATAAATTATATTATACTTATAAAATAAAAAAATAGATAATAAAATTTTTCATTCAATCTCTTTTAATCCACCCTTTCCTATTATTTTAAATGTTTCGCTTATTATTTCAAAGTGGGGTGTTGTTGAATGCGGGCTCATGTTTTCATATTCCAGCGAGTATGTTGTATTTATGTAGAATGGCACACCTGTGTTGTTTAATAATACAAACTGCAGGAAATTGGAGGTTACATTTACATAATTTCCATGCACGGTAATTACCGGATTATTTGTAGTATTGGTTGACGCATAGAACCAAACTGCACTCCACATTCCAAAGAATTTGCCCCATGTTGTGTTAATGCTTGAATATCCATGGTATACACCATTTAATGGGCCTCCAATCCAGTATAATGTTGCATTGCTTGCATACTGCTTCATTATTAATGACTGGTTTTCAATTGCTATCTGATTCCAGTGGTTCATTGCCATGCTATCAACCTCTGTTGTTGATAAATTCTTAATCTCCTTGTTATCATGTGCTATTGTTGAACCATCCGTGTACATTACGGCTATCAAAACGCCTGCAAAAATCACGGTTAGGACTATAAATATTACACCAATTACCTTCCAGTTCATGGTTATCATTAAATTTATAAAATATCTATATATACCTTTATTTCAAAGTTATATGCAAATTATATGCCAATTATTTATAATTTTTAATTATTTCCTCTATTATATCAAAATGTTTATCATAGTAATCTGATAAAAAATAAACAGAGCCATAGCCATTTCCCATCCTTTTTATTATGTTATTATTAAGCAAAACCTTTACATGGTGCTCTGCAGTTCTATAATTTACATTAAGGTCCTCGCTTAATTTATAGAGGTTCTCTGGATTTTTCCTCAAAATTTTTATGATTTCTATTCTTTTTTCGCCACCCCTTGTGGCTATTAGAAGCCACCAGAGGATTTTTCGGTATTCATCAGAAAAATCCATTGGCTTATTATTAAAATTTTCATATTAAATTTATCTCTAAGTATTGGATTAACACTTTATATTTTGCAACTAAAATTTTTTATATTTTTCCTTATGAGTATCTTTAATGCAATGCGAACAAAAATTTAAATAATAATATAAAATTAATTAATATGTCATCAAAAAGCTGTCCTAATTGTAAGGTTGATATGGATGAGATAGGGAATATGAATTTTAGGGTTGGTGGATTTACAGGTATAGGGGGAATGTTTCTCGGTGGCTGGAATGACCTTGCAGAGACCACACAGACCTTTACACTTTACCGGTGCCCCCAGTGTGGCAGAATTGATTTTTATGAGCCGCAGCCAGATCAATTTGGCAATCAAAAGGAGAAAAAGCACCACTTCCTTTGATCAACAAATATAATTTTTTAAAAATAAATTTAGGGATTTTTTAAGGCATTTTTTATTTCGATTTTAATTATATTCATATAATAATTATATTCATCATCATTTTGATATTTCTGCCTGGGCCACATAAATCCACGGAGGCCATCACCACGATTTCTAGGTATAATATGAATATGGAACCTATCAACACTCTGGCTCACAATATTGTTGTTTATAATTAAAATGCCATCGCATTTAATTGCATTTTTTACCGCTGTTGATATAAGCTTTACATTTTTGGATATTATCGAGAGAACATCTGGTGGAATTTCAAAGATATTTTTATAAAAATTTAATGGCACGAGAAGCACGTGGCCCTTAAAAACAGGCCTTATATCGAGAAATGCAAATGAATATTCGTCTTTAAATAATATTTTATCATTATCAACAGAAAAATCCATGATATATTATTATATTTAAAAAGAAAAATATTACTGTTTGTTTATTATTTTTATCCCATTTTTTATTTTCGATTCTAATATATTAATAATATTTTTTGCGCTTTCGCCATCAAGGCCGGCATGCCTATTAATATTCTCGTGCATTAAAAGGAATTTGTATGAATTATCACATATGATATTTATATAACCAAGATTCTGATCATCACCTGAATAAAATTCCACAGATTTTATATTATTATAATCTATATGCATATCATAATTATTACTAAGAGGTGCATTGCTGGCACCCGATATCAATTCATTAAGATTTTTCATGAAATTCTGGTAATTGTCCTCTGTTTCAGTTGGCAAAATCGCACCCGGATCATTTAAAGATTCTATAAATCTATCCTCAAGCTTAAACCTTAATTTCTCTGATACATACTTTCCAGAATAAATTCTCTGCAGGTATAAATTATCCAGAAAATGCATATTGTAAACTCCATTTTCAGAAATTGGAAGCAGCCATGCATTTTTTATTATATTATCATCCATTGATGATTATTATTTTAATCTATAAAATTTTTGAGAATTAAAACTAAAGATTTAATAAATACATAAAAATATATTATTGTGGCATTAAACATTAATAAGGAATATTACACAAGGATATTTCCTGAAAATATACCGGAGGAATTAAAAAGCATTGACCACTGGGTTAACTGGAGGATTATAGAAATAAAGGGGAAGATCACAAAGCCGCCGATTAAGCCCGATGGGAAATTTGCATCGGTGGACGATAAAGGCACATGGTCTGATTTTGATACAGTTTTGGACAGTGCACGGAAAAACCATTTTGGCATTGGATTCGTATTAACGAATGATTACATCGGTCTTGACCTTGACCATGTCATAGATAATAAAAATATCATGGAATGGGCCCAGAATATATTAAAATGGGACACATATTTTGAAAAATCTCCAAGCGGTACGGGCATACGTGGGATAATTAAAGGCGATATTCCCAAATGGTTTGTTAACAGAAAATTTGAGGGTGAATCAAGATTTGAAATGTGGAAAAATCAGAGATATGTTACAATTACCGGTGATGTTATAAAAAACACCAGGATTAATTTTATTGACCTTGAGGAATCATTAAAGAATATAAAGTATAAATACACATAAAATAATTCATTGTGATAATATGGAAAATAAAAATACTGGCTTTGACCTTAAATCAGAGATTTATAACTTTTTAACAAAAAACAGAAATATGGAGTATACTGCAGATGAGATCCTTAAATCAATGAATATAAGCCTCGATGATTATTTCACATTGCACATAGACCTTGCAAGGCTTATCTGGGAGGGTAAAATAAAGTACAGGGACATAATAGATCAGAATGGTAAGATCAAAAGGTTTTATTCCATAGATGAGGGTCCACGGAAATGATATACATAATGATAAGGCATGAAATATCAAGATATCTTATAGCACCTTTATCCTGTGATTATATGTTCCATAAAATAGAATCCATGGACGATAATGAGGTAAGAATTGATTTTTTGATGGTTTATTACATAAGCCGGCAGTTTCTTGACGAATATATAAAGGACAGGCTCAAATCAAAAAAGCACATAATAGAATTAAATGTGCCATATGCTTATAAAAGCAAATTATCCTTTAATTAATTTTTTGTTTCTTAATAATTTTATTCCGGTTATGTATCCACAATTTTTGCACCTTCCATTTGAATCAAGGCCGGTTACCCGTGAATAAAAGCCCCTTCTTGATATGAGCAGGCTATGGCAAACCGGGCAGTATGTGTTCTCATAATTTACCTCATGTACATTGCCGAGGTAAACATATTTAAAGCCCATTGACACTGCCAGATCATGATGTGCAATTAATGTATTTAATGGCGTTTCTGGTATGTTTAACTTATAATCTGGATGGTACCTTAGAAAGCTTACAGGTATATAGGGCCCTGCAATGTTCATAATTTTTTCCAGCATTTTTCTTGCATCATCAAGGCTATCGCCAATATCAGGAATTATTAAATCGGTTATTTCTGTATGTATTCCATAATTAACCGCATTTTTTATTGTATTAAAAATTCCCTCAGCGGATGGAACCGAGATGTATTTATTATAAAAATATTTATTTCCATTGCCCTTAAAGTCAACAGTCATGGCATCCAGAAATTCCGATGCCATTTTCATCGATTCATCTGTTTCATAACCGTTTGTAACAAAAATGTTGATTAATCCATGCCTTCTGGCAATTAATCCTATGTCCCTGGCATACTCCATAAATATGGTGGGCTCATTGTATGTGTATGCTATGCCATCAGTGTTATATTCCATGGCAAGGTTAACAACATCCTCCGGTGTGTAATAAACGCCATCAGCCTTTCTTCTCTGGCTCATATCGTAATTCTGGCAGTAAAGGCAGCCGAAATTGCATCCTGTTGTGCCAAATGATAGTATATCCGCACCTGGATACATGTGCAGCACCGGTTTTTTCTCTATCGGATCAATGTTAAAGCTGTATGGCATATTATACACACTTAAATTCAGATGACCATTAACATTTGTCCTGACACCGCAGTAGCCTGTCTGTCCATCTGATAATCTGCAGTACCTTAGGCAGGCTGTGCACATGATTTTATCATCAATATTTTTGTAAAGTGAAACTTCCATACATTTATAATATTGCTAATTTAATATATAATGTTATTCAATATATGATAAAAATGCACCGTAGCCCACCACACGCCTTTTATCCCCGAATGCATCGCCGGAGTTGCTGTGGTGCAAAATCCTTATTTTTCCTCCCATGCGTTTTGTTATATACATAAGTACTGCAATTGCACCAAAACCGCATGCTGTTATATCATATTGATTTATATCATCATAATACCTTGTCAGATTCAATTTTAATATGTCATTTATAATAATATCATCATTTCTGTTATTTTCGTCATAACTTAGGTAATGATTTAAATCGGAACTGATTATAACCGGCGGTATTCTGTTTAATGAATATATGGTTTCTGCAATGCTCTTTGCTGTATGCATGCTCTGGTCTCCAAGTATAATCGGTGCGAATTCAAAATTATTGTCAAATATGTACTGAAGAAATGGGATCTGAACCTCGATTGAGTGCTCTATATCATGTGCCTCCCTATCCTCCTGTATAATTCCTGATTTTTTAATTAATACTTTTGATAGATCTGAATCCACCTTTGCATCACCTAGTGGTGTTTCCCAGAAACCATCGGGATATATTGACGGGTGCCTCGGATATCCGTAATGGTTTGGGCCAATAATAATAAAATCATGCTTTTCAATACCCCTGAGGATATTATAGGCATATGCCGCTGTTGATCCAGAGTAAATATAACCGGCATGGGGCACTATTATACCTATAATTTTTTTAAATTTGATTTGCGGAAAATCCTGGGACATGTACAAATCAAGCATTTTTAAAAGTTCATTCCTATCATCTGGATAAAATGCGCCTGCAACGTATGGCCTTCTGGCATTCATGATAAAGTATTACTATGGCTTATATTAACGTTTATATATGAAAAACAAATGTTTACAGCATTATATAAAAAAATATACTATTAGTATGTTTGCTTGGAAAAGTTATTTTTTAATACCTTTTTTACAGAATCCCTTAAAATAAGATCCAGTGTTGTTGGTGGAATATGTAATATAACTGAAAGCTCCTCAAGCCCAATCCTTTTGGGTGTATCAAAATAACCGAGCTCATATGCCTCATGGAGTATGTATTCAGATTTTGGATCCTGCTTTTTGATCTTATTTATCTTTCTGGATACATTTTTAACATTATATTTTGTTTTTAATGCATCGGATATATAATTTAAATCAGATAATGCATCAAGTTCTATATTCCATTCTATAATGCCATTTGAATCTATTTTTTCCACCAAAGGTTTCTTATCTGTATCTAATTTTTTTAATATTGTTAGGAGTGGGCACGAATTTGTTGTGACCTTTACAACAACAGAATGTTCATTCTGGGATATTATATCATAATCTGATATATTCATATGGTCTTTAAGGTATGGAATAACAAGTTTTAATTTATCTTCATTTGTTGAATATACAAAAATTGTTTCCTGTAAGAGATCATCACTGTAATATTTTTTGAGAAGCTTTACATCAACATTCAATTCCTGAACAAGGCGGGCCGCAAAGCAGCTTTCATATTCAAATTTATAGGTTATATCCATAGTCAACAGTTAATATTATGCTTTAAGCATTATTAAATTTTTTCAAATTAATGCAAAAGTTAATTTACCAGTTTATCGGATTTTAATATAAATAACCATATATAGAAATTTCTAAATTTTAATTTAAATTTTGTGTATTCTTTCATGTAAATAATATATATGGTTTGTATAATAATCCTGAAATCTTTCATTCATAAATTTTTAAAAATCTAATAAATTTTATATTTGTATGGAATTATCATCGCATGAATATAGGCATATTAAATATTCAGGGCGATGTTCAGGAACATTTTGACATGATAAAATCGCTTAAAAGAAAATATAATGTATCACCTGTTAAGGTGAATTCTGTTAATGACCTTGAAAATATTGATGGTTTAATCATACCCGGTGGCGAGAGCACTGTAATTTATAAATTCCTTATTAAAAATAATTTATACGATAAAATTAAATCAATGGCATTAAATAATGATCTTGCAGTTATGGGAACATGCGCGGGGGCAATTATATTATCTAAAGATACAGGAGATGATCGCGTAACAGGTATGGGACTTCTTGATATAACCATTAAAAGAAATGCATACGGCAGGCAGGTTGATTCATTTATTAAGGAGGTTCAAATAAATGGAATGGGCGCATTTAATGCAGTATTTATAAGAGCACCTGAAATAGAGGTTCCAGGAAATGTAAATATATTATCTGAATTAAATAACAGGGCTGTATTTGTTACAGATAAAAACCTTGATATAATGGCACTTACTTTTCATCCGGAGTTAACTGGAGATCCGAGAATACATGAATATTTTATAAGTAAAATTAAAAAATAATTTAAAATTAATTTTTATTTTAGATCTCTTAATGATTTTATCATTTTAACACAGCTCTCAACAGCATCCTTTGCCATCTCTATTCTTGCCTCTGCCTGCAATCTGGATTCCCCTGATCCGGATATGCCAAGTGCAACGGGCTTTTCAAATTCAAGTGATAAATCCGTGATTTTTCTTGCCGCATTGTCCATGATTACCCTGTGATGATCTGTTTCCCCCTTAATTACCGCACCCAGGGTTACAACCCCATCAACATCATCGAGTTTCAAAAGTTTTTTAATTGCAAGCGGCATGTCAAATGTGCCCGGAACCCTGAATACCCTTGAAACATTTACACCAAGAAATTCTGCATATTCTCTTGCCCGCTGGAGCATCATCATTGTTATATCATAATTAAATTCGGCAACAACTATTCCAATATTTATTTTATCCATTTAAATCACCTAGTGTCTGTGCCCTCCCATGGAACCACCGACCGGACCCTTATCAGGAAATCCCTGCCTGAGTCCCATGCCCGCATTTTCAATTAATTTTTTCCTATCAAATATAAGATAGTATGCATTCAATGCATGCTCCCTGGCCCTAGAATCGCAGAGCCATGCCAGCATATCATCGGAATCCGCCTCATCCTCATGGACGAAAACCTCTATAATGTGCTTTTTTTCCTGAAGCTGTACCTCCATGAGGCCTGTGGATGCAATCTGTGCAGACATTTTATCAACAGGCATGGGCCCGGGCATTCCAAATGCCATTACTATATCACATTTATAGTCCTCAAAAAGTATTTTGCATGCAACCGGAAGGTCCTTTATGCCCGGAACAGTGTATCTCTCTATTGTAAAACCCGTGCCAGTTTTATAGAGTTCATCAATGGCAGATGAGGCCATGTCATATCTGGCAAAATTTGTATCTGCAATTCCTATGGTCTTCAATGATTTTCACCCCAGTATTTTATAATTTCATCGCCTGTTATTATATCAAGTGAATTTTGGTCTGCATATTTTTTTGTTTCATCATATGTCATTGAATATCCAGAGTCAGAAAGCATTTCAACTATGGTTGCACTTGGTATTAGGCCGGCCTGCTCTACGAGGTATGTGCTTAGCTCTGTATGACCCCTCCGATTTTTAAAATAACCATCGGTTGCTATCAGCAGGTGAATATGGCCCGGTGCCCTGAAGATTCTTGCAAAATCCTCTGGTTTTTCATTTTTTATATTACCAATAAAATCTGCAATATGATTTACAGTTTTTGATCTATCAATGTCCGGTATTCCGGTAAATGTATCTCTTGAATTCACTGTTATTGAAAATGTGCTGCTTTTATCATATTTCATATCATTGGTGTCTGTTAATGCATTTCCTATTGAAAGATTGCTGGAATATAAATCCTCCAAAAGCGGAAGCCCAATTTTTCTGGCGTGGCATGATTTAATCGTTGTGCATATTAATCCGCCGCCGTTTTTTCTCATCATTCTTATTATCTGTGGTGTGACAAACTGTGATGCAACAACTATATCTGTTTCACCCTCACGATCGCTGGAATCGAATATTAAAACTGGTTTGCCTGATCTAAGGCTCTGCAACGCACTGGAAATCATAATCTGCTTATGGCATAATCATATTTAACTTTTTAGTAGTTACTTAATATTGGGTAATATTTCCGGTTTATAATAATGTGCCTTGGTAATTATATCGTATTCATTTAACAGCTCATTCTCAAAGAAAATGTACCTTTCTGGAATTTTAATATTATGATTATACAGAAATCTTCTTGGTGTTTCAACAGCCATTGATAATACTTTTTCAGGTTCAATATAATTGAAAAATCTCTGATATCTGTAAAGAAAATCCATTTCTGAAAACATATCCGGCTCTGTAACAAAAACATTATCGGTACCCAGCAATAAATCAATACCATGTGCCAAATATCTTGAGTAATCCGGCCTTTTTCCATAAAATATGTTTGACCTTGGCGTTATCACAATGGGTATTCTTAAATGTCCTATCATATCAAGGTCGCTGTCCGAGGCCTCAATGCCATGTACAAGAAAATCAGGTTTTAGCATTAATATTTTGTTTATATCCTCATTAACATTTTCACTGAAATGCATTGCAAAAATTTTTCCCGCACTGTGTGCTTTTTTTGAACATTCCATGGCAGTATTAAAGTCAATATCATTTAATGAACTCAGTGCTATGCCGTCTGCATTTTTTATAATGTCATCTATATTATCATTATTATATGGCCTTCCCAGTATTACAGGCCTTATATAATTTGCCACAGACCTTTTTATTAAATTTATGCCATGAATTCCCTGCTCACGGAAATCAACATATGCCACGGTGCCTGATCCCTCCATGAATAGATTTGTCATCGAGATATATTTTATGATTTCATCATCTGTTGCATTATCGAGAAGCCTGTGCTTGAGCCCACCCGGACCAACTATTTCCGGTATGGTCCCCCTTGGTTCCTCCTTAATAAATGAATCACCAACATGGGTGTGAAAATTTACAGGTGCCGGTATCAGTGTGCCATATAATCCATTACTGGAAATACCCTCACTGAAGCGAAAATTTTCAAGGTCCAATGTTCCTGGTATTATCCTTCCATTATGGTAAATGTTGCCCGTAATAATCATTGTTTTGATAATTATTTTATATTATTTATTAATTTAGTATTTACTTAATAATAAGTTACTTAAAAAATAGTAATACCTCAAAATTGTTATAATATGAAACAATACCAGTGTATGAGACCGTACATTATAATTAATGTTGCCATGGCGCTTAATGGAAAAATATCATCTGCATCGGGAAGATGCAAAATATCCAGTGACAATGACCTTCAAAGGGTTATGGATATACGAAGGAGGGTCGATGCTGTTCTTATCGGTGCAAACACTGTTATCAATGACAATCCAGAATTAAATAATTCCAGATGCAGAATAGTCCTTGACGGAAATCTCAAGCTTTCAGGGAATTATCATGTATTCGATGGCAGGATAAAAACAATCATTGTATCAAAATATAACAAAAAAATAGATAATGCATCAACATTATTTGTAAAAAACACCAGCATAGAATATATTTTGGATGAACTTTATAATTATGGTATTAAGAGCATCCTTGTGGAGGGTGGATCAAATGTTATTAACCAGTTCATTGACAAAAAACTGTTTGATGAATTTTATATTTATATAAATCCTGGAATGGTATTAAACGGCACCGATCTTTTTAATTTAAAAAAAAGGAAGATTATTTTTGAGATAATGTCCGTTGATATGGGAATACTTTTAAATGTCAAAGGCATACTAGACTGATGGCGATGGAAAATTCTGGATATCTTAGATTAAAGTGGGCACGCGATCATATGGGTGTTTCACAAAAAATAAGGGAGAGATTTTTAAAAGAAAAACCCCTGAAGGGAATTAAAATTGCGATGGCGCTTCACGTTGAGGCAAAAACTGGCATATTCGCATTATTATTAAAGGAGGGTGGTGCCGATGTCAGGCTTGCATCCTGCAATCCACTGAGTTCTGATGATTCTGTTGTTGAATCATTAAAGAATGATTATAATATGAAGGTTTTTGCAAGAAAGGGTGAAACAGAGAAAGAATACTATGAAAATATAGAGAAAACCATAGATGAGATTCCTGATATTATTATCGATGATGGCGGGGACCTTACCAACCTTGTGTCATCAAAACCCGAAATTGTTAAAAACCTTATGGGGGGAAATGAGGAAACAACCACCGGTGTTGTTAGGTTAAAGGCTATGGAGAGGGCTGGTGCATTAAAATTCCCAATGTTTGATGTAAATGATGCACAGATGAAGCACCTTTTTGATAACCGTTATGGCTCAGGCCAGAGCGCACTTGACGGCTTTATGAATGCAACAAATATATTAATTGCAGGTAAGCACGTAATAGTTGCAGGCTACGGCTGGGTTGGCAAGGGTGTTGCCATGAGGCTGAAGGGCATGGGTGCCGATGTTACAGTGACAGAGGTTGACCCGGTGAAGGCCATTGAGGCTGTAATGGATGGCTTTAACGTTGATACAATTAATCATGCAATAAGAAATGCTGATATTGCCTTTACGGCCACCGGTATGAAGAATGTAATATCATACGATGATATGCTTGCCGCCAAAAAGGGCATAATACTGGGCAATGTTGGGCATTTTAACAATGAAATAGCCGTTGATGACCTTAACAGGAGAAGCCTTGGAAAAACACAGGTAAGAAACATGGTCACCGAGTACAGGCTTGAAAATGGAAATACGGTAAATGTAATATCAGATGGCAGGTTGCTTAATCTGGCATCAGGGCAGGGTCATCCCGTGGAAATCATGGATTTAAGCTTTTCACTTCAGGCACTTACCGCAGAGTATATTGTCAAAAACCATGAAAAGCTTCAGAACAGGGTTTATCCTGTGCCGGAGGAGATTGACAGGCAGGTTGCGGAAATAGAATTGGATGTGCTTAATATAAAAATAGATAGGCTTACAGATGAACAGTTAAAATATATGGACAGCTATACAGAGGGCACTTAATTTATTTATAAATTAATATAATATTATATTTCCTTAATTTTTAATAATTACCATTTTTTCATTTATAAAAATTATATATAGAATTAATTATTATTATTGCATGAGGCTTGGCATAGTAAGCATAGATAATAAAAGGCATATTGCGCTTTTCAATGGTAATAAAATCGCACTGGCTGATAATTTTGGGGTAAAAAAGCAGGCCATAAAGGACCTTGACCGTGAGGATTTTAAAAAAATTGAGAACATTAATGAATTCGAATCATATGATTATTCATTTGAATCAGCAGTTGATAAATCCTCAAACATTATATGCATAGGGCTCAATTATAAAACACATATTGATGAAACACGGGAGAAATCGTTTGATGACCCTGTCTTATTTTTAAAATCAAATAATTCATTAACAGGAAATAACAGCAGGGTAAGGATATTAAAAAACATGAATGTTGATTACGAGGGTGAGCTTGGTGTTATGATTGGAAAAAAGGCCAGGGATGTTTCAAAAAGGGATGCACTTGACCATGTTTTTGGCTATTTTATTGCAAATGATGTAAGCTCGAGGAAAATGCAATTTTTGAATGGCCAGTGGTTTATAGGCAAGAGCTTTGATGGCTTCTTCCCCAATGGGCCATACATTGTTACTGCGGATGAAATTCCGGATCCTCAGGATTTAAGAATACAGACCTATCTTAATACTGATCTGAGGCAGAACTCATCCACTGATTACATGATACACCCCGTGGATGAGCTTATCAGCTATATATCAAAATACATAACGTTAATGCCCGGGGATGTAATATCTACGGGAACACCGTCAGGCGTGATACTTGGCATGCCAGAGGATAAAAGAATCTGGATAAAGCCGGGTGATAACGTTACTGTAAAAATCGATAAAATAGGGGAATTAAAAAACAGATTTGTGGAATAAAAATTATGTATTATACATTAATAGTAAAGCCTGGATTAAAAACAAGGCGCAGGGTAACATTATTAAAGAAAAGAATTAGCAATGAATACGGTTACATAGGCACATTAAGCAATAAGGGCGTGCATATAACACTTGCATATTTAAAGGATTACAGGCATCTTGACATGGATAAAGTGTATAATGTCTGCAAAAATATAAAGGCTTTTAACATAGGCTTCGATGGGCTTGATTATTTTCAGAGGGAAAAAAACGGCAGAATTTTTTATATTGTTTATCTTAAAGTAATTTATCCATATGAATTTAGGAGACTCCATGATCTGATTAATAATGCTTTAAAGGATAATGTAATTAATTCATCAGAGTTTGTTCCACATTTAAGCATAGCCAGGAAAAACATACACGATGACGAACTAAATAAAATACTTGAAAAATATAAAAATTTTAAACTGGATTATGAGGAAAAAATTGATCATATTCTTATTGGAAGAAGGTCCTCAATGGAAAAGCGCTGGAATTTCAAAAGGGTTTATTTCAATGATAAATTTTAATTATTCAATGGCATTCTGAATTATGAAAAAGATTTTATTAATAATACTGGATGGACTTGGTGACAGGCCTAACAGGGCCCTTGGCAATAAAACTGCACTTCAGGCTGCATTTAAGCCAAATCTGGATTACCTTGCAGATAATGGAGTTACCGGTTTAATGTCCCCAGTAGGTTTTGGCATCAGAAGCGGATCGGATACATCGCATTTATCAATACTTGGTTATAATCCAAGGGAATATTACACGGGCCGCGGTCCATTCGAGGCACTTGGTCTAGGCATAGACCTTCAGCCGGGGGATGTTGCATTTAGGGCAAACTTTGCATCGGTGGAAAATGGAAGGGTAACAGACCGCCGTGCAGGGCGTATAAAGGATACCACAGAGCTTTCAAGGTCCCTTGAAACTGAGATAGACGGTGTTAAATTTATAATAAAATCTGGTGTGGAGCATCGCGCAGCACTGGTTATCCGCGGGCCAAACCTTTCTGATAGGGTCAGTGAAACAGATCCGCATGCAATAAATTCTGATATTATGCTTACAAAACCACTGTCACCGGAGGCGGAATTTACATCCAGTGTTATCAATAAATTTCTTATTAGATCAAGAGAGATATTAAATAACCACGAGGTTAACAAGAAGAGGATTCAGAATGGAGAGAAGCCTGCAAATGAGATAATGATCCGTGGCGCAGGTAAACTTCCAGAAATGCCATCCTTTGAAAAGCTTTATGGTTTAAAGGCCGCATGTGTTTCAGGCACACCATTGATAAGGGGAATAGCAAGAATGGCAGGATTTGACATTCTTAATGTTTCGGGAATGACAGGCAGAACCGATACAAATTATGAAAATGTAATATCAGCTGCCGTGGATGCCCTGAAAACACATGATTTTGTCCTTGTAAATATTAAGGGCACAGATATTGCCGGCCATGACAGAAAGCCCGAGCTTAAAAGGGAGGTAATTGAAAAAACTGATCGTGCCATGGAGGGGCTTAAAAAACTTCTGGATACAACAGTAATAGCGGTAACAGGTGACCATAGCACACCATGCAGTTTTGGCGATCATACCGGCGATCCTGTGCCGATATTAATATCAACATCAGGAATAACCAGGGATTATGTTAAAACATTTGATGAGGCAAGCGTATCCCTTGGATATTATAAAATTACAAGCCTTGACATTATGCCATTGCTCCTTTCATATTCAGATAGGTCAGAAAAATACGGTGCATAAAACAAAAGTTTAAAATATTAACCTTATTTACAATTATGAAGGAATTAAAATTTGCAAGGTCAATAGAGATAAATTCAAAACCGGATGTTATATATAAGGTAATTACAGATATCCCAAGAATTCCTGATTTCTGGCATGGAACAAGGGAAATAAATAAAATAGGTGAAAACAGGTATGATGTAAAATTTGCATTCCCATCAAGGGCTGTTAGCACCTTTGAATTTGACAGGAATAGCTTCATATTTATACAGAATTACATTAAGGGCCCATTTACAGGATATACAAAAAATACAATTAAATACGATGGAAATAAGAGCATACTTACAACGGAATGGAATATCAAGCTTGGCCCATCATTAATCCTATTTTCACGAAGGTTGCAGGGTCATTTTGAATCAGGTGCAGAAAATGCATTAAAAAGAATAAAGGAATTTGTAGAATCTAATGCAGGGGAATAACCTCTGTATCCTTTGGAACATCCACATCCATTAATTCTGTGCTCAAATATGTTCTTGGGAACACGCTTAATGCATCATTAAGAAGAATTTTAAGATCATTGTACCTTGCGCTGTAATGGAATAAATATAATTTTTTCACATTTGCATCCCTTGCTATTTCCGCAGCCTGTCTGGATGATGTGTGGCCGTATTCATTTACCATGGGCTCCATGGATGAATCCATTGTTGAATCGTGGATTAAAACATCTGCATTTTTGGCAAATTCAACCATGGAATTTAACGGTCTGGTATCCCCGCTGTAAACTATTTTTCTTCCCTTTTTTATGCCCAGTGAAACATCCTCTATTTTGAAAATTTTGTTGTTTATTTCCAGCCTTCCGAGTGATCTTAGCTCCTCAAGTTTATTCACCGGAAAATTTATTTTATCCACCAGATTTCTATCAATTTTATATGCATCCTTCTCCTCAATGGAATATGATATTGCAGGTACGGGATGATCGCTTTTTAATGTCCTTAGTAAAAATTTTCCAAGGTCATATGTTTTTCCATAATCCAATTCCGTAATTTTTATATTAAAATTCAATGAATAATAACCAAGGTCTATTATCTTTTTAACAAAATATATTGCACCGGGCGGGCCATAGATATTAAGGTCATTTTCCCTTCCACTGAATGACATTGTATTTATTAGGCCGGCAAGCCCAAGAAAATGGTCCCCGTGAAAATGTGTAATAAATATGTTTTTAATATCCATGTACGAAATAGAACTCTTCATAATCTGCTTCTGTGTGCCCTCACCGCAGTCAAATAGGTTAAGGACATCATCAATGTGGACTGCAACGGCAGGCAGTGCCCTTCCCGGTTTTGGTAATGAGCCACCTGTGCCAAGGAATGTTATTTTAATATTTGATGCCATAAAAATGGCTATGCAAAATTAATATATTACATTTCATAAATTAATTATATTACATTTATATTTATAATTCATGATAGATCAGGAGGTAAATATTAAGGGGAAAAAATATGAGTACATTAATGTTAAGCTCGGAACCAAAGCACCAATGGTTGTTTTAAAGGGAGAAACAGGGTATATCATGTGTGGTTACCTGAACATTGATGCTGCAAATGCAATGGGTGATATAGCCGTAAGGGTAACCGGGGTAAATGACATAAATGATGTATTGAATTCAAAGGTAAATTCGTGCTCACAGAGGGCATTGGAGCTTGGCATAAAGCCCGGTGATAATATAATGGATGTAATTGATAAATTATAGGTAATCTGGTAAACCAATAAACTTATATACTTATAAGCCATTATTACCTGATAGTTATGGCAGAAAAAAAGGAACTTGAAAACAAGGAAGAGGATGCAGAGGAGGAGACAGTCATAAGAAAGACAATTTCAATAAAGGGTGTAAGCTCAGACCTTTATAAAAGAATACAGAAATTATCCAGCGATACTGGAAAAACAATTGGGCAGATAACAGATGAGGCATACAGGTCATTTGTTGGTTCAATAGATAATGCAAAGCATTTATCAGATAACTTTATAAAGGGCCTTAAGGAGGGTTCATCGGAATATATCGAAAACATAAAGGATCTTGATATATCCGGGAAGGATCTTGAGGAAATAGGAAGGAAAATAGTCTTTAAAAACATAGAAAATCTAACATTTACAGATATTACCGGTGAGCAGTTTGATAAATACGTTATATCAATAATAAATGTTAAAAATGTAATAATACCAAAAACACTAAGCAAGGCAAAGGTCATATTAAGATGCAATTTTGTCGATAAAATTACATCATAATTTTTTTAATTTATCCTTAAAATAAAACGAGCTTTCAACCTCTGATATTATTGCAAGATCTCTGTTTATTTTTATTATATTTTTAAAGATCTCTTCATGCATTGGCACCCAGTATTTTTCCTCGTAATCCGGATTCATTGATAGCATGAATTTATGCTTTGCCCTAAAAACGCTATCTGTAAGCTCAGAATTTATTGTATCACCATCCTTCCAGTAGCCCTCCAAATACGTCCTTGTAATTGAATTGAGCATATCAAGAAGATTCTTTTTGGTGGTTGTTTCCGCATTTTCCGGCCTTATTTTATATTCATTTTCAATATTTCTGTAAAAATCCATGTCTATACCGTTGAAATAAATATTATAGGACCTTTTAAGCATTGATATTTCCGGGAAATCATCAGGATTTTTATTATATTCCTTCTCAGAAGTATATGCTATGAACACCTCATGATAGCCAAGTGAACCGGGCATGTCTGCAAGATCTTTATATGTGTAATTTTTTATTTCATTATGCAGCTTTCCAACAGTGGATAAAACAATCATAATATGTAATAACATTAAGGGTTTTAAACTATTCATTAAATCCAATTTTTTGTAATAAATATTTTTTATATTTTTTTAAATTGAAATAGGCCATTTAAAGACAAACAAAGTATTTACCTGAGAAATGTCATAAAATTCATGAGGTTCAATGTTGAAAATTTAAAATTAAGAGTTTTCTCAATTTTTTCTGACGATACATCGTAATTATAACAACTAGAACTGTTTATTTTTATGAAATAATAATTATCAACATTAAGTGTCCCTGCAATGGTCCTGCCAAAATCATAAAGCGTCATATTATCAGGTGATGCCAGATTATATATATCATTGTCGCTGTATTTTATTATCGCCTCAACTGCCATTGAGGCATCACGGTTCAGTGTTGGATTAATTCTTATGCTATTATCGAGTTTCAAGGGTGTTCTTCCCCTGAGTGAAACAAGTATGTCCGTATATATGTTTTTAATACATTTACCATATATTAAACCTGATCTGAATATAATATAATCATTATCCTTTTTTGCCTCGGCCTCACCCATTAGCTTTGTT
>NZ_JAVYSZ010000015.1:0-37845 GCF_038728925.1 Acidiplasma sp. | reverse complement strand
TATTAAGTATTTGTTAATAGAGAGCAATGGACGTCACATATATTTTTAAATATGACAGATGCTTTGCATCAAATTTAATACAGAACTATCATATTAAAATGAGGTTAATTAGCAGGAGCTGGGACACTGATCAGCTCATGGAAACGGTATCAATATATTCAGAATCACCGGAAATAATAAATAAAACAGCAGATTTTTTAAAAAATTACAATGATTTTGAGCACATAGATATACTGGACAGGACAAAAAATACTGTAACATTCAGGGTAACTGTAACCGCCTCATGCCCCATTATTGATGTCCTAAAATCATCGCTTGTAAAAAATAAGAAAAATCCGCTTATAGAAAGAATAGACTATAAGGGCAACACTCACTGGAAGGTTGAGGTGGATAACTGTGCCAAGGTTGACAAAATTGCGGAAATACTAAGGGAGAAATATAAAATAGAGGACGTTGATGTAAAAATACACAGGGGTAGAAAATCAGATACAAAAAGCCTCTATGTACTAAAGCAGGCATATGAAATGGGATACTTCGATGTTCCCAAAAGAATCGGCCTTGATAAGCTTTCAGAGGAACTCCACATACCACAGACAACACTTAATTTGATGCTAAGAAGGTCTTTAAGGCAGTTAATAAATGAAAATTTAAAATAATTTTTTTAAAATAGTGTTAGCTGAAATATTATTGACATTAGAATAAATATTGTAAATAGCTGATGAATGGGTACAATTGCTCCGGGTCTTGATGCTGATTTGTTCACAGAGACAAATACAATAATTCCCACTATAATCTGTACTGCTATTATAATTAACGCGATGCTGTACCTGTAATAAAAGAATGAAAGCGAAAACAGGAAAAGTAACACGGCAATACCATGAATGCTCCATATCCACTGTGATTTGGTTTTTGGAAATCTGAAATAGCCTATGGGTCTCTGATATCCACGCTGGCCGGTTGTCATCCCGCCCATGAATATAACAAAGAAGAAGAAGTATAAGGGTATGTTATGCTCAATTAACTGAAGTTCATTGCCATAAAGGCCTGTAACTATTAATAGGTATGTAATTCCAGTGGAATATGCAAGTATGTCATGAAGGCCCTGAACCAATGCCGGTGCCTTACCTGCAAGGGTGTAAAGTGTTGCCATACCAAGCAGTGCTGTTATAATTACCAGTATTAATCCTGTTATTTCCAGTGCCCTTGGAACAAGTATAACCATAATAACCGCATTTATTCCGAGCAGTGTGGCCAGTATCCTGTGCCACACCTCAGGATCACCGGCCTTGGCCTTAACCGGCATATCCCTTGTATATGGCCAGTTGG
Source organism: Acidiplasma sp. (assembly GCF_038728925.1). Taxonomy (NCBI): domain Archaea; kingdom Methanobacteriati; phylum Thermoplasmatota; class Thermoplasmata; order Thermoplasmatales; family Ferroplasmaceae; genus Acidiplasma; species Acidiplasma sp. The sequence continues at coordinate 36,519 of NZ_JAVYSZ010000015.1, read as the reverse complement.
TTCCAAGTGATAAACCATAACCATAGCCCTCCACAGTACCTCCAACAATTACTATTCCAAAGGCAAGTATTACCTGAAATATAAAATAATAATATAATATTTCATTCATTTTAACACCCTAATTTATTTTTTTGTTATAATGTTTTGCTGTTTCATCTCACTCATGGCACCTGAGCTGCTTTCATGTTTATTTGCAATTTTCAGTTTTTCCCTTACAAAATTCCTGACATCATAAAAATATATGTTATTGTATGGGCATGCCCTGATGCAGTCACCTGCACCAACACATTTTACACTTTTAAAATATCCATTTTCAATAAAATCATCTGGCATTGTTGACAGGCCCACCTCGCATGAGCTTGCACAGTCCCTTGTTGTGCAGTTCTTGCAAATATTTTTATCTTTTACCTTAAGCTTAAAAAATCCAAGAACGCTAAATACACCCGCAAGTGTTCCTGTGGAGCACCAGCCATATTTTCTGCACGGACTCATGCCGGTGAATGGTATGGATATAAAGAATATGTACCATAGTATATCCCACATAAAATAGGAATAAAATACTGAGGGGTCTATTCCATAAATGCTAAAAAACAATCTTCCAGTACTTGTGTAATAGTATGAAAACAATGACGCAAGTATTGCCAGAATCCATGACATGGAGGCTATTGATAGAACAGTATTGCTGAAGTATTTACCAGACTCCTTTTTACTTAATTTTGATTCATAATTATACTTAACCATGGCCTGTCCAAGTGAACCACCATACATTACTGCTGCAGGGCATAGTGTCGAACAGTATGATCTTCTCCCAAAGAGAAGTGCCAGAAAGGCATAAAGCACATATGATCCAATTAATGGTAAAACAAGATAGGGATATAGTGCAGCCTCGTAACCTGTGCTTAACCATAATGGTAATTTATTGTACCATATCGGATTTAAAAAGTTTGGCCCGGCAACTGTGTATATTGCAAACGCAGTAAGGGCAAATGCAAGGTTGATCTTTTTTCCCCGGTCTGCAAGTTTCCTAATTCTGGATATAACAAGTGCCCCCATTTCAAGACCCATAATTATTAAAAATGGTGGAGATTCAGTTATATAACCAATAATATAAAAAATTTCAATAAATATTGATACTGGTGTGAATTTATAAACGCCTCCCGCCATATCATATAATACAAGAAAGTTGGAAACGCCAGTTGTGGCAGGCACAAACGGTGATATAAATTCCCTTAATACTATGTGTACATAAACGCTGGTAACAGAAACACCACTATATACCGGCACGGTATCTATGAATCTGTAAAATGGAACATAATCATATGTGGCAAAATCCATTGATGCGGCCATCAAAAATTCTATTATAAATGATGAAAGAAGCACAAAGAATATTAAATTTCTGGGTTTGGCAGCCCTAACCTTTCTTGGAATTTTTTCCTTATTTTCAGGCAGTGCCTTATTAATATTTTCAAGGAACATGCTGTGATAATAATACCACATTCCAAATATTATACCCATGGCATAAAATATCCATACCAGCCCAAAGGGTTTTAACATTATTGTTCCCAAAAATGTTCCTATGCCCATAAAAAGGTAATCAATAAAAATCATTTTTATATGGTATGCATCTTTTTTTGGCATTAGAAGCCTGTGCGATGCAATATACTCAAGAAAAATTACCATAAATATTATCATTATGGCCATTTCCAGAACACCGCCAATAAAAACAAAATCGTTATTACCAAGTATGGTGGGGGAAACTAAATCCATGGTGAATATTGATATTGCCGCATATTTGTGCATACCCTTGGGCTTGTAAACAAAATAAAGCACTGCCATTTCAACAGTCATTGGGACCAGAAAATATATTGTGTTAATTCCATAGCTTAACGCATAAACAAATGAAAGAGAATAAAATATATGGTAATAATCAAAATGTATTATTATTGGATTAAACAGGTAATACAGAAAAATACCCATAGAAACCTCATTCCATATAATTAGACCTGTAAAGGAAACGCCAATGGCCCTTGTAAGCCCCTTTCTGGATAATCCCCCATGGATAACACCTATAAATGTGGCAACAAGCGGCTGGGTCATTAATGCCATGCCTATAACGAAGGCGGTGGCAGTGTTCAATAAGCTTCTTGTGGTTGTTATATAAAAGGTTAATGCGTTGAGCATGCTGGCCATCATTGCGGTAAATATGCCTATTGAGGCCAGTTTTAAAAATGATATTGTAAATTTATTTTTTAATACATACGCAAATACAGCTGACACATAGGCAACCATAACCACAATGGTTATGATTCCCAATGTAAATGTCAGGGAATTCATATATCAAAGATTTAAAGATGATATTATTAATTATTTATAGAATAGTTTCTATAAATAAGTTTATTGAAAATTATACATATGTGATTTTATGAAGAGGGAGGTAGTCGAGAGTCTATTGATTTCAATTTTTACAGCTTATCTTTTCTTTTATTCATTTTATACCAATGTTTTTGTAATTTTCAGTAATATATATTACCCATCAATCTATCAGTTTTTATTTTTTATAATTCCTTACGTGGCCCTGCCATTACTGGTATTTTTTAGAAAGAATTCTATTATTGATAGAATTTATTTATATTTTTTATTTATTGGCCTTGTAACATTCATTGTGCTACTGGCGACTTATATTGTATATATAATGTATGAAATAATAATATTCCTTATAATAGCATTTTACGCTGATATTATTGAAGAATTATATTTTAATAAAAAAAGAAGTTTATTTTACCGTGGTGCCGGATTTATATCCATTTTAATCGCAATGCTATTCATATCAAAGTTTCTTGTTATATCAACACCAGTGGAACCAACAAAAATAGTTGTTGATTCAATATATGCAGATTTTCCAATTGAAAAAGTACCATACTTCTTTTATTATGGAATTATAATGAGAATAAATTATCTTTATTTCACCACTTCAATTCAATCAATAGTTCTTTATATTATACTTGCCGCGCTGCTTACTGAAAATTATTACATGATATTTAAAATAGTTAGAAACAACTCCGTTGCAAAAAACATGATAAGCCCAACATTAACCGGCGGTATATCTGCATTAAGCTGCCAGTGTGAGGGGTTAACAGCAACCTTACCAACAATAGCGGCTGCACTAGCCACAGCAGTTAGCACCACACTACTAAGTGAAAGCATTGTCCTGCTTTTATTGAGTAATTTTATGCTTACAGTATTTCTAAACAGGAAAACTCAGATAAAAATTGTATCACAGATAAAAAATATCAGGAATAGCAATATATTTCCAGTTATGGCAATATTTTTTATATTAATTACTCCAATTGCTGAAATTTTTGGAATTTATTTTAAACTGGAATTATTATCATTAATATTCTTCTTCGGAATAAACATACTTATGTTTGTTGCCGGTATATTTTTTATGTATGTCCTAACAAAAATAGGTGTCCAGCCCAGAATACAAAGTAAATATCTAATAATTTCACTAATAATTTTTTCAAGCATAATTATGTTTATCTGGTTTATACCGTATTTTACAGCCCTGGCATATACATATTATAATATATTCCTCTTAATGAACCTTATGGCATTTGTCTCAGGTTTCATAGTTTACCTTATCTATTCAAATATTGATACATTAAAGCGTGCATATGTTGAATACAATGCAATGATGTTCAGCATGACTGCCCTAATAATTTTTTACATTGCATTAATAGAAAATACCACTTTATACCCATTATATGGAATAGAGCAACAAATTATATTTTCAGCAATTTTATGGGCAACGGCATTGCCTTTTATGTGGTTAAGCACAATAGATACACTTTACCAGTATTCTGTACCAAAAAACTATTACCTAAAAAATTCCAAGAAAAAATCAAAAAACTTTTCAGAAGATTAAAAAATCATTTAAATTTTATCCTGTCATTTAGTCCATACTCAGAAAATCCTATGGCTGTAAATGCAAGGCCTATAATGAACAGTCCGGCACCCACTATTTCCACATATAATGGATATGGTACAGTATTCAGATAACCCTGGATGAAGGTACCAAAGCCGGCTATTATTAGCAATATTCCGGTCATCAACAATGTTATTGTTCTTACCATTTTTATCCCCAATACTAAAATTTTTTTTGCTATATAAATTTAATCCAGATTATAAATTAAAGATGATACATTTGTGATAAATATATTTGATTAACGCAAATATATTTATGAATTAGAATAAATAAAGTCCAAATAATTTATTTTATTACATATTACTTACTTTTTATATGAAAAAAATATTTAAAATTATATAAATACAACTGGTAATAATTTATTTCGATTTATAGAATATATTCTTTAATAACATATTTATTCAAAAAAATCATAATTGAATCATGATATCAGGCTTAATACTAAAAAATTTAACAATGCTTGTGAGTGGTTTACAGCCAGCTGCCTATAATCCTAACGGTCCGTTATTTATACCAATAATTATGGGTACAGTAACATTGGTCGCAATAGGGGCAACAATATTCGTAAAATATTTTGTGTTAAGGCGTTAACTTATTTTTTTATTTAACATTAACGTAATCATTTTGTCAAATTCACCTTATAATTTTATATTTTATCTCAAATTTTGGTTATTTAACAATAAATAATCATAAAATTTATATATAATTTAAAAATATTGTTAATTATGGTAGGATTAAAAATATTTAAAAAAAGTTCACAAAATGGTGTAAATGCCGGGAAAAATCTTAAAACTGTTCTTGGTGCATCATCTGTTATAGGAGGATTTTATGCATTAAGCTATGATGTGGATTACTTTCTACTGGCAGTTGGTATTGCATTTGTTGTTGCCCTTCTGGTACTGAAATTTAAAAATAAAAATAATGCATAAGTTTATTCTACCTTTTCAATATAATTTTTTAAACCAGCAACTGCCTGTGTTATTGTTGGGTCTTTAATATTCTGCATTACCTTTTCTGGAGTTTCATTACTAAGTGCACTTGGTGATATTAGTGCACCATTGAATATATATGCTCCTCCAGGTCCAGTTATAATGCTAACAGTGTTTATATGTGCTGGTATGCCATTACCTGCACTTAAATTGGCGCTTGTAGAATCTGTTCCAGATATGAGGACCTCAGTTGTGTATATTTTTATATCATTATATACATTTGATGGGACTTTTGCTTTAATTTCATTAAGTCCCTCATTTATTAGGTTTTGCCCTGTTAAATTTTCTTTATACAAATAAATTGGTATGAAGTGAATCATTCTTCCATTTAATGTGAAATTATATTCTGAGTTTGTAAATATTACACCTGGTGTATTATTATAAATATATGATGATGATGAGTTAACATATGTGTAATTCTTAGTACTACCAATAAGACTGTAATATGCCCATGAACTTGATGCTCCATTTGGGCTTCCGTTCCACGTGATAAAATAAACGTTTATTGAACCCCCGCCAACCAGATTTTTTGTGGAAATCTGGCAGTAATTGTCTATTTTAATATTTTCCTCTGTTGGATTGTAATGGAGATCAAAATCTATGGATAATGCTACAATGACTATTAAAAAAACAATGAAGAAAACAAGCATTTTTCTATTTATTTTAGGTTTATCGCCATCTGGTTCCATTGAAATTTAATTTAAAGATGTTATTTATACTTTGCTGAATATTGAGACTAAATATAACTATTAGAATATGTTTTTGAATATAATATTACGAAAAGAATTATTAAATTTAAAAAATCATATTATTTTGATATTTTCACATAGCATTTCATATTTTTTATTTGAATTATAAAAGAATATCTAATTACGTGAATATATTCTATAATTAATTTTATAATTAGATAAAAAATATACAACACATGGATAGCGCAAGCGAAGCAGAATATGAATATAACAACAAGATTTATAATTCTGTGAAAGGCTGGATTTTTACAACTAACCATAAACAGATTGGAATTTTATACATACTGACATCACTGGTTTTCTTTATTGGTGGCGGTGTGTTGGCCTTACTTATGAGACTTCAGCTGGCAATACCAAGATATGATCTTGTCAAGTACAGTCTCTTCTCAGGCCGTTTTCTTGATGCATTACAGTACAACCAGCTTGTCACAATACACGGATTAACAATGCTTGTATGGTTCCTTGGGCCACTTGGGACTGGTTTTGGTATTTATTTAATACCGCTGGCAATAGGTTCCAGGGATATGATATACCCCAGAATAAACGCACTTGGGTACTGGCTTTACCTTTTCAGCGGCATACTTCTATGGATCGGCTTTTTTATGCCAGGCGGTAACCTTGATACGGGATGGACAGTTTATCAGCCCTTATCATCATTTAAATTCACCCCTTATCTGGGAGCTGATACTGCCGCAGCTGCAGTGGTGGTAAGAGGTCTTGGTACCATAATAGCATCAACAGAAATTATTGCAACTGTATTTAAGGCAAGGGCCAGAGGATTAAGAATGATGAATATGCCGCTATTTGTCTGGGCAGTATTCTGGGTGGCGGCCATATCCTGGTTTATATTCCCTGAAATAACAGCCCTGTTCTTTATACTTGTAGTTTCCAACGTTTTAGGTTTATCCGGATTTATATCCACCTATGGAGGAGCATTAATGTGGGAGAACCTGTTCTGGTACTTTGGGCACCCTGAGGTATATTTATTACTCTTACCCGGAACAGGGGCCATGTTTGATTATTTATCAAATCTTGGCCATAAAGCACCATATCTTAAAAAATGGATGATAGCAGCAATGGGAGCAATATCAGTTGATGGTGTAATGGTTTTCCTGCATCACACATTCATGACAGGTATAGTATTTGCATGGCTAATGGCCACAAGTATATTCACTGAATCAATATCCATACCAACAGGAATGATGATAGTTGGAATTATAGCAACATTACTGGGTGCAAAACACAAGTTCCAGACTCCTGTATTATTTGCCCTTGCCGCATCAACATCATTTATGATTGGTGGGGTTACAGGGGTTACCCAATCATCATTAGCCATTGATACAATAGTCCATGGTGATTATTATGTGGTGGCCCATTTCCACTATTTCATGGTTGGTGTTGCTGTTATGGCCCTTATGGGCAATCTTTACTATTACTTCCCAAAATTCACAGGAAGAATGTACAGCGAAAAGCTGGGCAGGCTTCATTGGGCGTTTGCATATCCCGGTGTCAATATCCTCTACTTCCCAATGTTCTTCCTTTATGATCTGCCAAGAAGGGTATATACATATCAGTCTGGGTTTGGATATACCATATTTAATGAGATATCAACAATAGGGGCATTCATATTTGGGCTATCATTCCTTATAATGTTTGCCAACTTTGCATGGTCACTTAAATATGGAAAAAGGGTTACAGAAAATAACCCATATAAGGCCACGGCTGGATTCGTCTGGTTTACCACAACACCTCCAAAATATTATAACTTTGATTATGAGCCATATGTTGGTGGCGCAGATAACAGGGATCTTTTATTGGATGAAACAAAACCAATAAAACCAAGTAAGGTTGAGTTATCCTCAAGACCCATGCTTATTGCAGGTGGTGTGGCACTTGCCTTCTTTGGAACAGTTGTTGCATTAATGGGCTATAAGCCATACGCATTTGGATCCTATTTCGCATACATAGGCTTTGCAATAGTGGCAGTTGCTTTAGGCTTATTTGCATGGGGAGGTATTGGCTGGATGTACGATGACTACAAACTAAGGTCTCCAAATGTACCGCCTATGTATAAGAAAGACCCTGTTACAAAGGGATTCAACAACATGAGGCTTGGAATGCTTATATTCCTTGCAGGAGATATGATATGGATGGCAACATTCTATGGAACCGTGGAATGGTTAAAACTGCAGACCATCTCACCATATGTTGAGGGAAACGATCCCACAACCTTCTTCTTCCCTGCCATGGCAACAGTATATAATGTAATATCAATAATAACAATAGGCATAGCAGCTTTATTCGCATACTTCGCACTCCGTGGTGCAATAAATAAAAAGGCATCAGCATCATCAACTTATATGACAATTGGGGTAATATTTGCAATAATATACCTTATCACAGCAATAATTTCACTTGAAACAATGAATGCAAACAGCGTGCTGGCACTTGCAGCCACCGGAACAAATCCGGTTACATCAATGTTCTGGTTAATATCATTAATGGACGTAACATTCTCATTAGGTGTTATAGCCGTTATGATAAAGTATATCATAAGTGTCAGCAAGAGTAAAAAATTCCTTTGGGGAAGGGTGGCTACAAGCGCAGATATACTAATGTGGTTTGTGGCATTTGTATTCCTTACAAGTGTATTCACAACCATAGCGTTTATAGCATGAGGTGATATAAAATGACTGAAAATATAAAAAATGATAATATATTAGGGCAAAAGGCTGAAAATGTTACTGCTGAAAAACATACATATTCAAATGAAATCTCGGATGAGGAACTGCATCTGTCCGATGATGACTTTGATTGGAAGGAGTACAGCATATGGAAGAATCCATATGCCTTGGTTGTTATAATAATAGCCATATGGTTTTCACTATGGCTATTTATTAATGTGTTCATGGGCAGGTGGTTTTCATGAAGCCAATACAAAAGGCAGCTGTAGCCGCACTTATTGTGGCCATTATATTAATTGCTGCTATGGGTATAACCGCATTTGCATACCACCCAATGAATACAGTGATGTCAGATCAGGGCCCTGTAAACCATAAAGATTTACCATACTATAATACAACGGTAAATGGTAAAAAAGTTGAGGTGGTCAATCTCTCACTGGCTGCATGGGGGCAGGGTAATGGTTATCCTGATGCATATCCATACAACTTTAACGGTACATCCTATGGTGCAATGACCATATACTTACCAGCAAATGCTGATATACATGCTAAAATGACCAATTATGAGGTTAAACCGCATACATTAAAGATTGAACTTCCGTATCCGTCACAGTGGAAGAGAGGACCTATATGGGCCCATACATCCGCCCATGTGAAGAAGGTCATTAACAGTACTGGTTCAATACTCCCAATTTGGTATGGAAATGTTGCACATTCCAAATCAATATGGTGGAATGATACACAGGCCGGTAATTACTGGATAGTGTGTGGATTAACCACCCATGCAGAGGCAGGAATGTATGTATATGTGATAGTTAGTTCAAATGTTACTGTACCATACTATACAATAAAATGAGGTGTGAAAAATGTTTAATATACTAAATATATTGCCAAACGCATACCAGCTCATTCCCAAAGGATCAATTACCGGGGCAGAAATAACATCAATATATCTTGCTTATATAATCCCCGGCATAGTTATAGGTGCAGGATTCGCCTTCTGGTATATCTATGTGTTCCTTAAGAGCTGGAAAAGGCATGAGGAATTTGACGAAAATGCCCCTTATAACCCTGATGAGGATATGAGACCTGGAAGAATAGAAAACATAGAACGTGGGAATAAAACAATATTTAAGGTCTTCGTTCTCTTTGTGGTGATTGTTTTAATATCACTGCTGGTATATGACTTACCACCTGCATACGGTATAAGGGTTGCCGGGGCTGCACCAAGTGCTCCAACCGATAATCATCATTACCTTGATATAGACGTTGTGGGTTATCAGTGGCAGTGGATATTCATATATCCAAATGGTTCATCCACAAGGCACTTTGCTGTACTGCCTGCTAACACACCAATTCAATTTAATGTGACCAGCGTTGATGTCATGCACTCGTTCTATCTAATAAATGTAACAAAGGTTGATGCCTTCCCTGGGCATTATAACTACATATGGACAAATATTACAACACCAGGCCTTTATCATTTCGAGTGCGTTGAGTTATGTGGTCTTGGGCATGCTCATATGAGGGGACCTGCATTTGTATTACCATACAGCCAGTGGAAAACGTGGGAGAGCCAGCAGAAACCTGGTGAAATGAATGAAACATTTGTATACAATGGCGTAACATACTCATACGGGCCAACACTATATGGTGCAACTCCAACACCACCATCTGCTGGAGATTAAATTATTTTTTTATTTTATTTTTAACGGTTATGTGTATCAGGTGATTAAAAATGTCTAAACTGAAAAACTTTATGAAAATTACCAAGCTTGAAATTACGATGCTTATAGACATGGTTGCAATAGCAGCATTTCTGGCAGTACCTGGTGGTAATAAATATCCATTTCTATTATTAATACTGGTAATAAGTGGGACACTTGCCTCTATGTCTGCAAGTTTGTTCAATAATATTTATGATATAGATATAGATATAAAAATGAAAAGAACGAGATCGCGCTCAAAGATAGTAAATGAAAATACACGCAATAGAATGATATTCTTTGCATCCATTATGATTGTTATATCCCTGGTGCTTTCATATTTTCTTCTTAATTTCCTAACAATGATCTTTATATTTGGTGGTTTTCTTAGCTATGTCGTGCTTTACACCATAGTCCTAAAAAGACGCACCTCATGGAATATAGTAATTGGTGGTATAGCAGGAAGCTTTCCAGCACTTGCCGGCTGGGCATCCTTAACAGACTCTGTATCAATAACATCCCTATTCATAGCGTTTCTCGTATTTATGTGGACTCCCACACACTTCTGGAATCTATCTGTAAATAACATAGATGATTATAAAGAAAACAACATACCAATGTTGCCCGCCAGAGTAGGAATTAAAAAAACCGCATTTTGGATAATGATTAATACCATTATTCTGATCACCTATTCTCTTATACCCTTCTTTATCAGTTACATACATGTTGGTTATCTGTACTTCCCCATGGCAGTAATAATGGATGTTATACTCCTTGCCTATGTAATCAGGCCCTTCATGAGAAATTATGACAGAAAATACTTTAGAAGCGCCTTTGGTTTTTCCAATATGTATATGCTAATATTATTGATAGTTATAATGATTCCATTCATATAAAAATAAATATTTATTTTTTTAATCTTATAACATGTTTAATTTATGATATAATAAATTTTTTAAATCATATATCTGTATTGTTTATTGAGGTATAACATCTTAACTGTGGTCTTGATTCATTTAAATAAGCTACATCTTTTATGGGTTATGAAATATTTTAAATGTTAATTTTTCATTGAATATTTGTCAATTTTGTAATTTCAGAAATTCATCAACATTGTAGAATTCCCAATCTTATTTCTGGTATATTAATTTGTAGAATTATATCTTATCTGACTGAAATTAACTCTATGTAAATACCCTCTAACTTCATGAATAATGGAATAAACTACAATCAATATATGCTGGGAAGATGTTAATAGGTTACATTGTAATTTATATATTATAATATTTGATAGCTGGAAATCAAATGATAAAAGCAAAAATATACGAAAACAGACATTATATTCAATTAAAGTTAAAAAACTTGTGTATGCTTCATCCAGAGCCTTGGCTTAATATCAAAATGCATTATTTTTTAACACAGATTTGGCGACATCCTCACAAAGTTAAAGTATATGGATTCCCGATACCATTGAAAAGCTTGCCCCATCATGTATGAAACATCGCTACACTGGCATAAATTCGGTACAGTCCGTGCCTACCTTTTTTATGTAATTTAATATACCATAAAACTTTACGCCTTCATCTACTCCATCAGGAAAGGAGACTTCACGCTTTAAAGTTAAATTTAAAAAAATTAATTAATATGTCTTCTGGTCCATAAAGGAGAATCTATCAGGGCCCCAGCAGCAATTGTTAAAACACCTATAATAATGCCAACTGTACTGGCATATCCCAAATATGCAATATCTATTAAATAGGAATATGAACCAAATGTGTATGTTGTAAAAACTTTTCCACCTGTAATTTCTATAAATATGTAATTGCCTGAAGGTATTTTAGAATATTCTTTTATTATTCCAAAACTGGTGGTGCTTCCAATTTTAAATTCATTCAGTGTTGTTATATTTGTTACCTTGCCAGCATCAGATGCAGGTATAAGCCCCGAGTTTGACGTTGGATTTTTTACTGTGAGAATATCAGAAGATTTAAAGCTTATCTCCTTAGATTCATAAATTCCATTTCCCAATGATTTCAGGGTATATGTTGTGTTATTTTTATCATGAATATCCACGCCATACATGGCGAGACTAATGATCAGTATAATAAGGCCTATTATTAATATGCTTTTTTTCATTATAAGTTTATATCTAATATTTATTAAGGTATTATCATAGATTATTTTCTATATATTACTCTAAAAAATAAACTTTTATATGTATATTGCTTAAACTATCATGAAAATTTTATCATGGAATGTGAATGGCCTAAGGGCTGCTGTGAAAAATGGTATAATAGATTTTTTAAAAAAGGAAAATCCCGATATAATACTTTTTCAGGAAACAAAGGTGGATAATATGTCTGTTCCTGAGGAGATATATCATCTTGATTATAAGGTATATATTAACCCTGCACAGAAAAAGGGATACAGCGGTACCATGGCTTTGACCAAAACTGAACCATTAGACTATGTGGCAGGAATCGGAAATAAGGATTTTGACTCAGAGGGTCGGGTTCAAACATTTAATTTCGATGATTATTATCTAATAAATTCATACTTTCCAAACTCCCAGCACGGTCTTACCAGACTTGATTATAAGATTGAATTCGATCATGAAATTCTAAAATACTGTGATGATTTAAAATCAAAAAAGGGGGTTATAATCACTGGTGATTTTAATGTAGCGCATGAGGAGATAGATATAGCCCGACCTAAAGACAACCAAAATAATGCTGGATTTACGCAGCAGGAAAGGGATTTTATGACGGAATTTCTTAATCATGGATATATAGATACATACAGATATTTTCATAAGGAGCCAAATCATTACTCATGGTGGTCGTATAGATTTAATGCAAGAGAAAAAAATATAGGATGGAGAATAGACTATTTTGTTGTCTCAAAAGATTTTATAAAAAATGTTAATGACTCACTAATACTGGAAAATGTTATGGGGTCAGACCATGCACCAATAGAGTTAATTTTAAAGTAATAATCTGCAATTGCACCGTAAAATTAACCTAAAATTAATAAAATTTTTATCTGTCTATCTTTGATTTCCTTTTTATTTTTCTCCACGCAAATCCCTTAAATCTCTCCTCATCTTCTATTTTACCACGTTCATGATAACCATATGACTCCCAGTATCCATCCTCATAATCCCTCATTATTTTTATCTCTGTAAGCCATTTGGCACTCTTCCATCCATATAATGAGGGTATAAACGGTCTTGCTGGAAATCCATGCTCGATGGCCAGAGGCTTATCATTCATTTTTAAAGCTATTATGCTTTTTTCATCTATTGCATCGTCATAAGGCACAGGGGTATCATAGCCATCGGCACATATAAACATGACCCATTCAGCATCCTCCTCAGGTTCTGATTTTAATATAAGGTCTCTTAGGGACGGTCCTGTCCATTTAACATCTTTTACAGACCATTTTGTAACACAATTAAAATCAGATATGTATTCTATGTTTGTCATGGAATTAAGTTCATTATATGTATATTCCATGGGTTTTTTAACAATACCATCTATCCTGAGCTTCCATAAATTTTCATTTATAACTGGCCCTCCAAGCGCGTCATATAGTATGAAATTATTTACATAATGCTGGCCGGGATTTTTTATCTCAATTTTCTCCATGATATACCTATTTATTATGGATATAAAAGTGTTTATTAAAAGTATTTTTATAATACATGTATAAATAGAACCTTTATAATTTAATTTACTCTATCATTATTTCGCCAAAAATTTTAAATTAAAAACGGATACCGGTTAAAATGGATGAAATAGACAAAAGGATACTGACAAGCCTTCTGGGAGATGGCAGATCTACATTGAGGCAAATTTCAAAAAATCTCGGAATTTCCCCGCAATCCTTACAGTACAGGTTAAATAAGTTTCAGGCCAATAACATTATAAAAAAATTTGCCCTTTATGTTGATAAGAGGATATATAATATAAAAAGTGGATTTGCGGCATTCTCTGGTTTAAATACAATAGAAACAGGCATATTTGCCAAAATACTGTGTCTGGAAGAAATATCACTTTACGGCTTTCAGGGAAAAACACTGGATGAATTAAGAGCCAGTATAGATGCTGCATCAGAAAAAATTGGCCCTAAGGCAATGGAATACATTCCAGAGCAGAACATAAACATCACAGTTTCAGGCAATGAACTGGCAATTATAGAATCTCTCAAAAGCAATCCAAGGATTCTCATATAACGATCTTGCCTCACAGCTCTGCCTGCCAAAAGGATTAAAAAGTATATTGAAAATTTAATTAAGAAATCAATAATTTCTGTTATACCTGTTATTGACATCTCTAAAACTGATATAACTGTTTTCGCAATTTTTTCAGAAAATTTTGATCTTATTGAACCTTTATTAAAAAATAATATCTTCTTTACATTTAAGGGCAGATCAGCAGGTCTTGCCATATGTTTTGCCGATAACCTTTTGTATGCAAAGAAAATAATAAATATGGCAAGATCTCATGAAAAAAATGCCTCTGTGATGGTAATATATGATTATGACTTTTTTTAATTAAAATGGAACAATCTATAATTATTTATTTATAGATATAATTAAGTTTTATGGTCAGTATAGATGATGCAGTTATAGCAAGATTTGAATCTCACGGTTATAAATTTGAAATTCTTGTCGATCCAGATGCTGCTGGAAAAATTAGGTCAGGGAAAATAGACATAGAAAATGACCTTGCAATACCAGAGGTTTTTAAGGATGCAAAAAAGGGTGATAGGTCAAATGAAGAAATTTTAAAGGAAGTTTTTAAGACCACAGATATAGGTCAGATAGCAATAGAAATAGTAAGGCGAGGCCAGATACAGCTTACAACAGAGCAGAGAAAGGAAATGCTTGAAAGGAAGAAAAAACAGGTTATCAATGAAATTGTTCGTGAGGCCATAAATCCACAAACAAATACACCAATACCTGCAATAAGAATTGAGGAGGCAATGGAAGAGGCAAAGGTTAGAATAGATCCATTTAAAAGCGTCGAGGAGCAGGTCCAGACAGTTTTAAAGGCCATAAGGGTTTTAATACCAATAAGAATAGAAAAGGTTAGACTTGGTATAAAACTGGCCGGTGATGCATATGGAAAACTCTATGGGGATATATCAAAATTTGGTAACATATTAAAGGAGGAATGGTCAAATGCCGGGGAATACATGTGCATCATTGAAATCTCAGCAGGTCTTCAGGGGGATTTAATGGATCTTATCAATAAGAAGGCACATGGTGAGGCGGAGGTAAAACTTTTAAAATGATTTATAAATTTATTGGAAATAAAAAATGTTTTATATAGCAATTTATAATTTAATATAAAAATAAATATTGAGCTGAATGTAAGGGTGAAATGTTTGGAAACTAAAGAAATCGTATATCCTGGTGATAAAATTGAGCTAAATGATTTAAAGCCCAGAAATGGACTTTATGAATCTAATTCTGAATATTTTTCAGAATATTTTGGAGTGATACAGCGCGGGGATAAATTTGTCGACATAGCACCATTTAATAGCCCGTATCTTCCAAGGGTTAATGATAAGATAATAGGTAAAATAATGGATATTGGGCCAACCATGTGGACTGTTGATATAAATTCTCCGTATTATTCGCTACTGCATATAAACGATACCCCATGGCACGTAAATGCCGGAGACCTTGAAAGATACCTGAATGTTGGTGATTTTATTTATGCCAAGATATCGCAGTCAAATGAAATCAGGGAAAGCTGGGTAAGCATGAAGGAACCTGGCATGAAAAAACTTGAAACGGGCCAGATTATTGCGGTTAAACCCCCAAAGGTACCGCGTGTAATTGGTAAGGGAGGAAACATGATCAATCTTATAAAAAATGAAACAAACACAAAAATAATAGTTGGCCAGAATGGTTTTATATGGATAGATGGAGATATAGAAAACGTTAATATGGCAATAAATGCCATAAAAATAGTTGAAAAGGAAGCACATACAATTGGCTTAACAGACAGAATGGCAGAATATTTTAAAAAGTTAAAGGGTGAAAATTAAAATGGAAGGCAATATTAAGCTTATTAACGATGATGGTCTGAGACTTGATGGTAGGGCTTTTAATGAAATGCGCCCGATTAAAATTCAAACCGGTGTTATAGAAAAGGCTGATGGGTCAGCATTTATTGAGTGGGGTGCAAATAAGATTATAGTGGCAGTATATGTTAGGGAGGCCTATCCAAAGCATACCCAGAATATGGACAGGGCAATAGTCAAGGCACGGTACAATATGGCCGGATTTAGTGTTGAGGAGAGAAAAAGGCCTGGCCCGGATAGAAGAACAATGGAAATATCCAAGGTTGTTTCAGAGGCACTTTCATCAGCAATAATACTTGAAAAACTCCCAAGAGTTGAAATTGATGTTTTTATCGAGGTTCTTGAGGCTGATGCAGGCACAAGAATAGCAAGTTTGACAGCATCATCTGTTGCTGTTGCCGATGCTGGAGTTCCAATGAGGGATCTCGTTGTTGGCTGCACTGCCGGGAAGGCTGATGGCAGGGTTGTTCTTGACCTTTCAAAGGACGAGGATAACTACGGTCAGGCTGATATACCAATGGCAATTCTCCCAAGAACAGGCAAGGTTGTTTTACTTCAGATAGACGGTGATGTGTCTGAGGAGGAATTTGATCAGGCGACATCAATGATGATGAATGCCATGAAGGATATATCAAAGATTCAGCGTGATGCCCTGATGAGCAAGTATTCAATAGAGGATGGTGAGTAAAAATGCCCATGGATTCAAATGCGGTAATTTCTGAAATTAAAAAAGGTTTCATACTGGATAGCATAAAAAAGGGTAAAAGAATAGATGGCAGATCCTTAACAGACTTTAGGGAAATAAAAATTACAGAGAATTTTATTCCAAAGGCCTGTGGTTCAGCCATGGTGGAACTTGGTAAAACAAAGGTTGTTGCGGGAATAAAAATAGAGGAAGGCACCCCATTTCCGGACTCTCCTGAAAGTGGTGTAATGGCCCTCAACATAGAGCTACTCCCAATGGCATTTCCAACATTTGAGTCTGGCCCTCCAAGTGAGCAGGCAATAGAATATTCAAGGGTTGTTGATCGTGGTATAAGGGAGAGCAACGTTATTGACACATCCAAGCTCGTAATAGAACCCGGTGAAAAGGTATGGATGGTATATATTGATATAGATGTTCTCAATTACGATGGAAATATTATTGATGCATGCACGCTTGCTGCGGTATCCGCTTTAAAAAACGCCATTGTGCCAGCATCAAAATATGGCGGTGAGGACTTTAAACTTCCTGTAAATGCACTGCCCGTATCTGTAACCATGGCAAAAATTGGAGATGAACTTGTATGCGACCCAGATCTTGAGGAGGAACAGGTTTCTAATGGCAGAATAACTGTAACAATGGCAGAGGACAATCATATACACGCCATGCAAAAGGGTGATGTTGGAGAATTCTCACTTGATGAAATTAGGAAAGCTATAAAAACATCAAGTGATATAGGTAGTAAGATTAGGGAGAAATATTTAAGGTGATTATAAATGACAAAACACACAGTAAAGGTTGGGGCCTCAGGCAGATTTGGGCCAAGGTACGGTGTTACAATAAGAAAGGAATGGAATAAGGTTTATAAACAAAAAACAAGCTATTACACATGCCCATCCTGCAAGCAAAACAAGGTTAAGAGGGTTGCAAATGGTATATGGGAATGCAGGCACTGTGGTTATAAATTTGCTGGTGGGTCATACACACCAGAATACAGCAGTGAAGTAATAAAGGAGATAAATAGCCATGTATAAATGTGTTAGATGCGGAAGACCGCTTGAAAAATCTTTCGGGACCGCCGATATAGAATGTGAATGCGGTTCAAGGGTGTTTATAAAGGATAGGCCAAACACTGAAAAGATTGTTAAGGCCAGATAAATTTTTAATATATTTTTTTAAGTATTTTTATGAATCTTGAAGAATTATTTAGTTTTAATCTTTGCACAAGATGCACTGGCAGGATATTCGCAGGCATTGGAACAGGGTTAACCAATAAAGAGAGGGGCGAAAGTCTTTTATTTGCCTATAATGCACTTATCGGAAGCATGCAGGAAAAAACATCCTGCTACATATGCAATGGCATATTTGATCAGTTTGATAAATATCTAAAAATAGTTTTGGATAGGCTTTCTGGATATGAATACAATTCTTTTTTAGTGGGGTCAAAATTTGATCCGGAAATTTTGGAAAGAGAAAATCAAATTCAAGAAAAATTTGGTAAAAAGGGCGAAAGTATTAAGAAGGAATTTAACAGGGAATTCGGTAAATATATGGAAAATATTACAGGAAAAACCTATTCAAAGGACCCGGATATCATAATAAACATTAACACCATTTATGATTATGTGGAAATAAATGTTAAATCATTGTATATTTATGGTGTTTATACAAAGATGAGACGCGATCTTCCACAGACCAGATGGATTCATGGTTCCGGTGATTCTATAGAATCTATAATAGGCGAGGAGTTAAAGAAAATAACAGAATCAGAAAACTATTATCTTCATGGTTCCGGACGTGAGGATGTTGATGTTATGATGCTTGGTAATGGCCGTGAATTTGTAATAGAGGCATCAAATCCCAAAAAAAGGTCGGTTAATCTTGAGGAATTTAAATTTGCGGTTAATTCAAAAAATGCCGGCATCAAAATAGATAAATTATCCTTTTGTGATAAAAAGAGGGTAAAAGAAATCAAGGAAGCCAAACATGATAAGGTTTACAGGGCAGTAATAGAATCAGATGGCATAATGGACAGGGAAAAATTAATAAGGGCATGTGAACTGCTCACAGGAAATAAAATAGAACAGCAAACACCAAGAAGGGTGCTTGGTAACAGATCCGATATTATTAGGAAAAAAGAAATAAAATATATAAAGATAGAAGATATAATGGATAAAACTGCCACCATCCAAATATGTGCTGAGGCTGGCACATATATAAAAGAACTGGTAAATGGAGATTGTGGCAGGACAAATCCAAGCCTGACCTCACTTTACGGTGAAAAACTCAGGGTTAAGAGCCTGGATGTCATATATATAAATAGGGGTGATTAAAACGACAAGAATGTCAAGGGGATCCAGATCAGGATCAAGGAATATACTCACAAAAAGAATAAAGGAAAGGGGCATGCCCAAGGTTAATGACCTGCTCAAAACATTCGATGTTGGGGACAGGGTTGCAATAGTTATAAATCCGGCAGTTCATAATGGAATGCCTCACCATACATTTGAGGGCAGAACAGGAATAGTTTCAGGTATGCAGGGATCATGCTATGTTGTGTCTCTTAATATAGGCAATACCACAAGGAAAATTATATCTGCTCCAGTGCACCTCAAGAGGCTGTATCAATGAAAATAAAATATATAACAAACATTGATGTATACAACAAATTATCCGCAAAGGAAGAAAAGACTGAGGATGAGGCAGATACATTATCATATGTTGAAAAGTTTCTTAAATATAAAAAAAACGTTGACATAGAAAAGCTAAAAGAATCATTAATGTCAACATTCAAGCTTTCAGAAGAGGTTGCTGTAAAGCTGATTGATCTTAAACCAAATAACAAGGACGAATTAATAGCAGTATTAAATTCATATAATATAAAAGTGGATGATGCGCAGCTTGATGCAATTCTTGATACATTGCAGGTCTTATAAATGGAAGAATATGCTTATGTTCTGGATTATTTACCACAGGGACGCCCTGAAGATAAGAGTTTTAGAAAGACACCATTAATAATAGCCATTGGTGAGAGCGAATTCAAGCTTCTGGAGATAATACCAAAACCTGATGCAGTCATATCTGTTGGTGATCGAATATATATAGGGAAATCTGCTGAGAAGCGTGATAAAATTATATCAATAAAAAGGAGGATAACATACAAGGAATTAACAAGCGCCGCTGTATCCGAACTCCCATATACTATAGAAACAATAATAGATTCAAATCCAGAGAAATTCATAAACTTTTTTAATAATTCGGAGGCTGTAAATGCCAGAATGCATACACTTGAGCTTCTTCCAGGTCTAGGCAATAAAAGCATGTGGGCAATCCTTGAGGAAAGAAAAAAAGCACCGTTTAAATCATTTGATGATATATCAGAAAGGGTTAAAAGCGTCCACAATCCAAAAAAAATGATAGTTAACAGAATAATAGAGGAACTCCAGAACAGATATGAAAAATATAAATTATTTGTTGCAAAATGAATGATAATTTTAGTAAAAAATATGGCCAGGTATTTTTAAAAGACCATAACATTGCATTAAAGGAGGTATCATTTTTATCTCCAGAGGATAATGAATGCATACTTGAGATAGGCCCTGGCCATGGAATCCTAACAGAACAATTATTAAAATATAATATAAATTTGACCGTGGTTGAACCAGATCATAGATTTGTGGATCAGTTAAATCAAAGTTATAGCAATTTTATTAAAAGTGGTAAATTAAAGATAATAAAGGCAGACTTTCTAAAACTGGCTCCAGGGAAATATGATAAAATTATAGGAAACATACCCTATCAAATCTCATCCAAAATAGTTTTTAAAATACTGGACTATGATTTTAAAATGGCAATATTAATGGTTCAAAAAGAATTCGCACAAAGGCTTGTTGCCAGTCCTGGAAC
Source organism: Acidiplasma sp. (assembly GCF_038728925.1). NCBI lineage: Archaea > Methanobacteriati > Thermoplasmatota > Thermoplasmata > Thermoplasmatales > Ferroplasmaceae > Acidiplasma > Acidiplasma sp. The sequence continues at coordinate 15,701 of NZ_JAVYSZ010000015.1, read as the reverse complement.
TCCAGATTATTCGAGGCTTACAGTAAATTCAGGTATAAGGTCACAAATTAAAATACTTTACAATGTAAGCCGCAACTCATTTTATCCTGTACCAAAAGTTGATTCATCAATAATATTAATAGAAAAAAGGGAGTATAATATAGATATTAAAAAATTTGATCTTTTTTTAATAAAACTATTTTCCATGAGAAGAAAAAAAATTTCATCCATAATAGATTATCATGGAATATATTCTGATAAAAGGCCATATGAGCTGACCATTGATCAGCTCATTGAGGTTTATTCCCAGAGTTAGTGGTGTTTCCCGTGTTTTTGCTTAAAATACTTTCAAGGGCTGTTGCAGTGAAAAACTGTGATGTATCACCTGCTGTTGGCACGTTCTGAGGTATCATGATCAGGGATCCCTTACCCTCAAGACCAATCTGGTAAACTATATCCATCCATCTTAACTGGAATGCAGTGGGATTGTTTTCATACTGTTTTGCAGCATCCACCATTTTTCCGGCAGCCTCCACCTCTGCCAGTGCCAGTGTAACCCTGGACCTTCTCTCCCTTTCTGCCGCAGCCTGTCTTGACATGGCATCCTGCAGGGCCTGTGGAACCAGAACATCCCTTATCTCCACGGATGATACCTTAACCCCCCAGTGCTCTGTTTTTTCATCTATAATCTGCCTTGCAGCCTCACCAACCTTTTCCCTTTCAGATAATATCTCATCAAATGAGGATTTTCCAAGAACCTCCCTAAGTGTGGTCTGGGCTGCCAGCTGGGTTGCTGTGGCATAATTTTCAACATTAAGCACAGCCTTATCTGCATCTATAACCTGAAAATACATTACCGCATCAACGTTAACCGGAACATTATCCTGTGTGTATGTTGACTCTGTTTTAAATGCAACCGCCTGTATCCTTGTTGATACGACAACTGTAATCTTGCTTATTATTGGTGTAACATAAATAAGTCCGGGTCCCTTCAGTCCTGTGTATCTTCCAAGGGTCAACACAGGGGCCCTCTGCCATTCCTTTAATATATGAATACCGGATAATAGTATGCCAAGAATTATCAAAACTATTATTATTAATGCTATTTCCCCTATACTTACCATAATTAAATAACGAAAAGTCCTATTTAAATTTTTTTTAAATATTTTTATTAAAATATCAAATAATAAATACGTCAATTAGAGAAATTATAAACGTGAATTTTTATATATAAAATAAGTCTTATCCATCTATGTCAGGTATAGTTAGTTATGGTTCATATATACCCCAGTACAGGATAAAACCTGAGGAGATAGCCAGAATATGGGGTGATGAACCAGATAAAATGAAAAATAACCTTTTTATTTTAAGCAAGTCGGTTCCAGCACCAGATGAGGATGTTGCAACAATATCAGTTGAGGCTGCAAGAAATGCCCTTAAAAGATCAGATATTGACCCGGCCGATATAGGTGCCATATATGTTGGATCTGAATCACATCCTTATGCCGTAAAACCAACAGCCACAATTGTGGCAGCCGCAATAGGAATGCCATTGCAGTATTTCGCAGCTGATTATGAATTTGCATGCAAGGCCGGTACTGCGGGAATGCAAAATATTAAGGCAATGGTTGATTCTGGATATATTAAGTATGGAATGGCAATAGGTTCAGATACCTCACAGGGTGCGCCAGGTGATGCACTTGAATATACGGCATCTGCCGGCGGAACAGCCATGATAATTGGAAAGGAAAACGTAATAGCAGAAATTAACAGCACTCTTTCAGTATCCACAGATACCCCTGATTTCTGGAGGCGTGAGGGCGAGCCATATCCAAAGCACGGTGAGCGGTTTACCGGAGAGCCAGGATATTTTAAGCATGTAATAGCTGCGGCCCGGGCTATGATGGAAAGAATGGAAACAAAACCTGAGGATTATGACTATGCCGTATTCCACCAGCCCAACGGTAAGTTTCCCACCAGGGCGGCCAAAATTTTGGGCTTTACAGAGGAACAGTACAAAACTGGGCTTTTAACACCATATATAGGCAATACATACTCTGGTTCAACAATGAATGGCCTATCAGCCATACTGGATGAGGCGCAGCCCGGGGACAGGATCCTTGCCGTTTCATTTGGGTCAGGTGCCGGATCAGACGCATTTGATATAACAGTAACAGATAATATTAAGGATTATAAAAAATACAATGCGCCAACAATAAAAAAATTGATTGAAAAGGTGAAGTTTATAGATTATGGAACATACACAAAATTCAGGAAGATTATTGTAACAGGTGATAGTGTTGAGTGATGTTTATATTATTGGGGCAGGAGAAACAAAGTATGGAGAACTATGGAATAAATCACTAAGAAATCTTGCCGTTGAGGCCGGTTTAAAGGCTATAGAGGATGCAGGCATATATTCAAAGGATATCGATGCAATTTATGGTGCAAATGGACTTGCCGGAACAATAAATGAGCAGGAGAATATCGGTGCATTGATTGCAGATTTTTCTGGTCTGTCAAACGAGGGAATACCTGCAATAAGAATAGAGGCATCAACAGCATCAGGCGCTGCTGCGCTCAGGGAGGCATATTTATCTATAAAATCCGGGGAATATAATGTCGTTGTTGTTGGTGGTGTTGAAAAAATGACAGATCTCCATGGCAGTGACATTGTAAATAAAATGTCATCAATACTTGATCGTGAATGGGAGGCATTCTATGGCGCAACCCCCGCATCAATGGCTGCTATAATAGCAAGAAAATACATGCACGATTTCAATGTTGAGAAGGAGGCTCTTGCCATGATACCTGTCAATGATCATAATAACGCATCAAAAAATCCTGATGCACAGTACAGAAATAAAATTACTGTTGAACAGGCCTTAAATTCAACGCCGGTTGCAGATCCACTGAACCTTATGGATTGCTCACCAGTAAGTGACGGTGCCGCAGCTGTGGTTCTTGCCTCTGAGGATTATGTTAAGAAAAATGGAAAGGATGGAATTAGAATATTAAGCTCGGCAATAGCAGAGGATTATTTATCTGTTGGCTCCAGGGAATCAATATACACATTTAATTCAGCCCGGCTTGCAGCTGAAAAGGCATTTATGAGATCAGGATTAAAACGTGATGATATATCATTTATTGAACTGCATGACTCATTCTCTATTTATGCGCTTATTGAGCTTGAGGATCTTGGATTCGTGGAAAAGGGTCATGCCAAGGACATTGTTTACAATGATATCAAGCTTGATGGCTCACTGCCTGTAAATCCATCTGGTGGTTTAAAGGCCAAGGGCGATCCATACGGTGCAGTTGGTATAGGCCAGGCCGTGGAGGCTTATATACAGTTAAAAGAAAAGGCTGGAGAAAGACAGGTAAAGGGTGCAAAATACGCGCTTCTGCACAACATGGCGGGCACAGGAGCCTCCAGCGTTGTGCATATACTTGGTATATAGGTGGTAAATAATGACTGAACTATCAAGAATATGGAGGGAAACAGAATACAGGTATAACCTAATTGGGTTTAGATGCAAAAACTGTGGTAGAACATATTTCCCGCCAAGGGATATATGTCCTTACTGCCACAGGGAATCAATTGGAAAAATGGAAAAGGTAAAATTGAGCGGTAACGGTGAAATATTATCATATTCCATTGTTCATGATTCATCCCCCGCATTTAAAAGGGAAATACCATATGTGATGGCATTAATAAAACTTGATGAGGGGCCATCAATAACAGCACAGGTTGTTGACTGTAATCCTGATGAGGTGGATATAGGCAGGAGGGTTCATATGGTATTCAGAAAGATAAGGGAGGATGGTAAAAATGGAATAATAGAATATGGATACAAATTTAGGCTCGATTAATTAATCAATTTTTTAGATATATTTATAATTTTAAAATTTTGATATTCCCGGTATTTCAAAATTAATATTAAATATCCTAGATATTTCCCATAGTATTGCAGAATTTTCAGAAATTACCATCATGTTAAACTTTTTCATGACCTTATTTATGACACTATGTGTTGGAAGTGCAGTGCATGATAAATAAATTGCATCTGCAGCCATCACACTGGATTTTTCATTCTCAATCATTTTAATTATTTCATCATCACCTGTATTTGAAATATCCAGGCCATAAATTTTATTTAACCCTGCAAATCCTGTTATATTAAAATTATTTGATTTAAAATAATTTGCCTCCTCGGCTGTTCTTTCCTTTATATACGGAGTTCCGAGCCAGACATTATTTATTTTTTTATATCTCAATAAATTCATTACGGAGACTTCAGGAATTATAAGGTTCTTTTTTATAACAGTTTTAATAATTTCAATATTTTTGTGGGTCCCGTATGTCCTTCCATAAACTGTAACATCGGAAATTTTTTTAATAAGGTTATATGCCTCACCGAGCTCCCTTCTAAATTTTTCAGGGTCCTGTGGTTCGCATCCTCTTGATGGTCTCATTCTTGTGGAATGGAAGCTAATTATCGAAGGGGCCATATGGTACATATCATATTCCAGTGCAACATTGTTTGCAGGTACAATCATGCCCACTCTTATCATTATTTTAATATTTATTTATACATTATAAATATTTAATAATGAAAAATCAATTAATAATAATGATTTATTATATAAGCGATGAGGATGTAAAGAAATACCTTGATATAAAAGAATGCATAAATGAATTAAGGGATGCTTTCACTTCTTACGGAAACAAAAAATCTTATGCAAACGCACGTGATAGAATCTATGGCGATAATTTTATTTTAAATACAATGCCTGCATATTATGAGAAATATAACATAGCAGGATTAAAAACATACATATCAGGTAAAAATGGTGTAAGGTTTGTTGTTATAATATTTGACATTTCTGATCCGGAAAAATTATTTATAATCGATGCAAACACACTTGGTCAGATAAGAACAGGCGCATTAACAGCAATGGTGACATCGTTATTAATAAATAAAAAGAATATTAATTACACACTAATAGGGTCTGGATTCCAGGCCGAAACACAGTTAAAGGCAATGGCCTCGATTTATGATTTAAATAATGTCTATGTGTATTCAAAAAATTATGAACATGCATTAAATTTCTCAAAAAAATTTGATTTTAATATAAAGGCATCAAGGGATTTATCTGTATTAAAGGATTCTGATGTAATTACATCCGTAACAAATTCAAAAACACCAATCTTTGATTATTCAATGCTTCCTGAAAAATATCATATTAATCTGGTGGGATCAAATATTATTGGCAGAAGGGAGGCCAATAATGATGTTCTTGACAATTCTGATATAGTAATTTCTGAGAATCTTGATCAGTCAATGAAGGAGGCATCAGAAATAATAGACATGAAAAATAAAAATAAAATAGTTGAATTAAAGGATTTTATTATAAATGTAAATAAATATAAGGTAAATAAAAGTGTTTTTAAATCCATGGGAATAGGCCTTGAAGATATAGCAGCTGGTTATATAGTATTAAAAAATATGAAAGTAATATAATTTTAAAATATTTTATTATAATAAACCATAATGATATTTTATTACTATCTGCTTGGAATAATCCTTGGATTATCTCTTGCAGGTCCACCAGGTGCTGTAAATTCAATAATAGCAAATGAATCATTAAAATCAAAGATGCATGGGACAAGTGTTGGTGCAGGTGCAATGAGTGCAGATTTTACATTCTTTTTAATTGTTTACTTCCTTCGGTCATACATAAATTTAGGTATACTAAAATTTATTTATATAATAGGTGGGTTATTCATGCTTTACCTTGGAATGGCTGTATTAAAATCTAAAATGCCGTCAAAATCAAGAAAGGGTAACTATTTTATAGGATTATCAATGGGATTGACCAATCCATTCCAGATACTGTGGTGGCTTACTGCAGGATTTTTCCTATTAAAGGAGTTAAGCATACTTTCTGTGGCTGGACTATTTTCAGGTATAATAATATGGATTTTTACATTTCCATATGCAATTAATAGATTCGGATATAAATATGAAAAATATATAAAATACATATCTGCATTTATAATATTTATATTTGCTTTTTATATATTATATAATGGAATAATATTATTAGTATGAATAACCAATTTATTAATAAAAATAAAATATTTATTAATATTACTATAGAAATATATATGGAGAATTATTAATATTGTTATGAATAGAAAACTAATAATGGGTATTATAATGGTATCAGTATTTTTAATGACATCTCTTATTCTTTTATCAAATAATGTAATGAAAAACCTAGATACACATTAATATATTAGGACACATCAGATTTTTATTTTAATATATGTCAATATAATTAGGTAATAAATATGTAATTCCAATTAAATATAATGTTACAATATAAAATTCATAAAAATACAATAATTATTTTATTTAAATAATTAATAAACCCCTCATTTAATTATAAATATAAAATTATGTTAAATTATTATATATTTTTGGATAAATTATAATTTCCTTATAACCCTTTTGCCATTTATCTCATAGTTTCCACTTAATACAAGGTTTATGGAAAATACCAATGCCTTATGCTCCTGCTCATGTATTTTTTCTTCAAGTGATTCCGGTGTATCATAATCATCAACATTAACTATCCTCTGGTCTATAATTGGGCCATTATCAACATCATTTGTTGCAAAATGTATTGTGCATCCAGAAAATCTTGCACCGGATTTTAATACAGCCTCATGTACCCTCTTTCCATAATAGCCCTTGCCGCCAAATAATGGCAGTAATGACGGATGTATGTTTATTATTTTGTATAAAAATTTATTTATAATAAAATCAGGTAATATTTTCATATAACCATCCAATACTATTAAATCCGGGTTTTCTGATAATAGTATTTCTGATATTAATTTATTATAATCACCTTTTGAATCTATTAATATTGGTTCTATATTGTTTGATCTGGCAATTTCAAGTACATTTGCCCTTTTATTGTTGCATATCAATTTTGTTATTTTTGCATTATTTACCACGCCATTATTTATTGCATCTATTATTGCCTGAAAATTTGTACCATTACCAGAGGCCAAAACCAAAATTTTCTTCATATTGCATTATTGTAATGATTTTAATTAAACTTATGTTAATTATTTAACATGCAATGCTGTGGTGATTTTATTTCAGCAATTGGCGCAATAAATTAATGGTCTGACTGTTAATTATTCTGTTTATTTATATATTGTTAAAATAATAAATAAGAAAATTGAACAAAATTATTTTGATGAATATTTTAATCACCAAGATCCTTTAATTCCTTATTTGAAAACAGTATCTCCCTCAATTCCCTATCAAGCTGCGGGTCATTTCTTCTAAGGTATTCAAGTAATAATGTAAAATGCTCCTTCTCATCATCACGGTTATGCTCTATTACATCCCTAAGATTTTTATCCTTTGTTGCATATGCCCTCTCATCATAGAACATTATTGCCTGCATTTCCTCTATTAGTGACTGCCTCGCCCTTGAAAGGTCCTTTGTTCTCTCATCCAGACTGCCTTCTGATTCATAAACTGGCATGCTTATCGTATTTACAATGTAATTACATTTTTAAAGTTTTTGACAGTTTAAAAATTAATTTTAATAAGTTCCGATCATCTTTTTTATATGTTAAATATATCATAATTATGTATATTTAAAAATTTAAAATTTGTGCAGAAAAAATACACAATATAACAATATTTATATACAAAAAATGCAAAATATTTAAAAAAATTTTTATTCTAAAAAGATATAAACCTAATGAATGGATGAACTTGATATTAAAATTGTAAAGGCTATTTCAGAAAATTCGAAGCTTTCCATACGCGACCTGGCAAAGCTCTGTGGGGTTAGTCCCGGAACAATACATAACAGGCTTATGGAAATGGAGAAAAGTAAGGGAATAATATCATATACTGCCAGAATAAATTATAGAAAATTTAACATGGAGGACGCAATAATAGGCTTTGATATAACTCCAGAAACCTACATTAAAACTGTTGAGGAAATTAAAAAACTAAATTTCGTTGTTCAGCTGTACACAACAACGGGTGATCATGGTGCCATAGCGTATATAATATGTAATGAAAATGAAACATCACAGTGTGTCAGGGCTCTGGAAAAAATACAGGGCGTAAGGAATGTTTATCCATCGCTGATACAGAATATTTTAAAGTGAATATTTATATAAAGTATGTAATTATTAAACTATGCTAGATATATGGACAGAGAAATACAGGCCATCAAAATTATCCGCTGTTATTGGAGAATCAGAAAATATTAACCGATTAGAATCCTTTGTTAAAGATAAAAATATACCGCATCTAATTTTTGCAGGTCCTCCCGGAACAGGGAAGACATCAACTGCAATAGCGCTAGCCAGGGAACTTTTTGGTGACTCATGGCGCGATAATTTTTTAGAATTAAATGCATCAAATGAAAGAGGTATTGATATAATCCGTGAAAACATTAAAAATTTTGCAAAAATTAAGCCATCAAATGATCTTGGATTTAAAATCATTTTTCTTGACGAGGCCGATCATTTAACTCCAGATGCACAGGCAGCGTTGAGAAGAACCATGGAAATGTATTATAATACAACAAGATTCATATTTTCATGCAATTATTCATCAAAAATAATACCACCGATACAGTCCAGGTGCGTTGTTCTTAGATTTTCACCTATAAACAAAAATGAGATGGTATCCAGATTGAAGGCAATATCAAAAAAGGAAAATTTTGAGATAGATGATGAATCTCTTGATGCAATCTATGAAATTTCAGAGGGTGATATGAGAAAGGCAATAAACATACTCCAGGCCATAAAAACAACCGGGAAAATATCACCTGCAACAATTTATCAGATAGCAGGGGAAATAAACAAAAATGAATATAAAAAATTAATTTTAATGGCTCTTGAGGGAAATTTTGACGAGGCCAGATCCATGCTTGATAAAATGCTTGTGGATTATGGTTTATCAGGTATAGACATTATAAAGGGAATGCATTCATCAATTAGAAATGAGCAGATTGCATACAGGCAAAAACTACAGATAATTATGGCACTTGCCGAGACAGAATTTAGAATAGTTGAGGGCGGTACAGACAACATTCAAATGGATGCACTTTTGGCCAAGTTATCATATATAGGCAGTGAAATAAATTAATCTAAAAAAGCGAATTCTTATAATATTATTTTTAATTAAGAGTCAAGGGCCGGTAGATCAGCGGTAGATCGCTTGCTTCGCAAGCAAGAGGGCTCGGGTTCAAATCCCGACCGGTCCATTTAATTTATTAATCGAATACTATTTATCTGACTACGCATTATGTCATCATGACAATGCAGCCGAAGTATCGAGAACTGCTTATTGAGGAGGATGTGAGGAGATGGTTTGAGAACCTCAGAGCAAAGTCTGTCTTGACTGCAACCGTGGCGTTGAGAAATCTTGGCCACTATTGCGAGCTTACAGAGACAACTCCTAAAGGAATTCTGGCAAAGGCAAGAAGCAATGAGAAAGATTTCCGGTACGAATTCACAAATTTTGTCAGGAAACTGGAAAAGGAAGGAAAGGCAGGATCATACATAGCGAGGTTCAAGAAAGTGATTCTTTCCTGGCTGAAGTTTAACGATATCCGTTTGCAGTTAACCGTTAACATATCCGGGGAAAACGAAACACCCACAATCGTTAACGAAAGAGTTCCGAGCAAGGAAGAGCTTGCCAGAATTCTCAGAAAAGCTACCTCAAGAGCAAGGGTAGCCATTGCAATCATGGCATTCTCCGGTCTCAGACCAGAATCTCTTGGAAATTATGAGGGAACAGATGGTCTCAGGCTTGGCGACATCAAGGACTTGCGTTTATCGGATGAGATACAGTTTGACAAGATACCTGTTACAATAATGGTAAAGAATAAGCTGAGCAAGGCAAGGCACCAGTATTTCTCATTCATAGGCGAAGAGGGAACAACCTACATCAAGGAATACCTTGAAGAGAGAAAAAAGCAAGGAGAAGAGCTAACCTATGAATCACCCCTTCTGCAGTTCGACGCAAGGGGTGTAAAGAAGAATAGATTTCTCAGGACGGCTCTCGTTACAAGAGACATAAGGGAAGCGATAGAGAATTCAGGTATGAAGATGCGACCATACGTGCTCCGGGCATACTTCTCAACTGCACTCGATATTGCAGAATCAAAGGGATTGATATCGCATCCCTGGAGGCAGTTCATCATGGGGCACAAAGGAGATATCGAGGCACGATACAGCACAAACAAGCGATTGCCTCCTGATATAATAGAGGAGATGAGGCAGTCTTACCAGAAATGCCTTAAATATATGGAGACGGGAATGAGCGAGGTATCTGAAGATAATGCAAGACTCTATCTGCAGCAGCAGCTTCTTTCTGCAGTAGGATACAAGCAGGACGAAATTGACAAGATGGACCTTGTCAATATAAACACAGAGGATTTCCAGAAACTGCTAAGAGACAAAGTCGCAGGTGCAATGACGAGCAACGGATCGAAACAGAAGCTTGTGCCAATGAACGAGATAGAGAAACTCCTCAGCGAAGGATATGAATTCCAGGCCGTCCTGCCCAACGGAAAGGCTATAATGAAAATGCCATTCTAACAGCGTGCTCCTTGATACACCTATAGACTACAAACTGCCTCAGCACAGGTATGCGGAGAGAATACTGAGGATCATACAGGACAGGGAAAGGAGTTTTGAGAGAACATTCACGACGGACGTATATATAGAGCTTTCAGGAAAGAAAAAATATGAAGTGAAGTCCACAAACACGCTGAAGCATGAAAGAACAGACAAATCAATTGAGTACCTCAAGTCCCTCAATTTTATCGAAAAGATACAGGATGATAAGGATAAAAGAAGAGTTGAACTCCGAACGAGGCCTGAACAGATCTATGTCACAATGATAAAGAGCGACCCAATGCTCTTCTGGGAGCTCATTGAAAAGGGCTATTTCTACTTTCTATTCAACTATGAGCCCATGAAAAACGAAACCATATGCCCGAAATGCAGAAATGGAGGTACACTCACGATCTCCAAATCCTCAAAAAAGGTTTCAAGATACAAGGTCAGGGACGATCTTCACATAGACGTTATACTGGACCATATCCTTATCGATTTCGTGTGCGACTGCGATTACACTTACCGTGAGGAGATCGATACGATAAATCCAGAGGCGATGGAAGACTTTTCAAAATTGTATGATGCTGCCAACGAACGTCGTAATCTCCTATAAATCGACGTATCACCCATGAAGCAATAATCATTCATGGGAGATGCAAGAAAGGTCAACATTTCGAGGCTGAAGGCAAACTATTCAGGAAAATTCCCAGACGATCCATTCAACAGACTCCTCCTTTCAGAACCGGATGAACTTACAAGCGAGGAATTTTTGGCAAAGGCGCAGACCTGGCTTGCCCTCTTCCAATGGAGAGAAAGAAAATGAGCAGGATAACAAGACAGTATGTAAAGGCCAATGGACCTGAATATTTTGAAGGCTACAAGCCTGAGATAGTCAAATATGAGATATCTAAGCCGGAAAGGAAAGGCTCACTTGAACGACTGCAGGAAACGGTTATCGACAACACGGTTAACCGTTACGAGCTTGAAGATCGAAAGCAATTAGCAGCAATTCGGGAGTTCATGGAGCGAAATCCCGACATAAGCTACGTGGAGTATGAATCAAACCCTGTATTGAGGATGGACCTCGTGATAACGAGACGCGGACTGATCTTCAAGCGCGAGGAGGCATCAATATCGGCAACACTGACGCCAAACAGAAGGTTCAGGGCACAGAGGTAACCATGGATGAGGATGCTTTAACATTTGTATTCCTCGTTACGTCTGTTGCATTGTTCATAACAGGCGTGGTATGGCAGGGTCTCTGGTCTTTATTATTTTCCATGACGATATCTGGCAACATTTTTTGCGAGACAATAGGAGTGGCAGGATTAGTGCTTTCCTTTGTGGGAGCTTTTGTCCTGCTATACTTCGCTCTTATTTGCCTCGCATATATCTTCATCTTCGCCGTAATATTCGGCATTCCGGCATACCTGATCTACCTTGCCATTGGTTTGGAATACTCAATCGTTCTCGCAGTGGTGATTGCGGCCACAGTTCTCATATACCTTATGGAAATTCATGCAGTAAAAGTGGAACATTATACCATAACACTCAACCTTCACAGACGATACGTAATAAAAAGGTAGCGGGATATGAATAAATATTTGGAAAGCCAAGATACGCTTATGAGAGAATATGGCTTTTCGGAGCTCATAAATGCAAGACGCATGTTAGCAAAGCCATTGTTAGAGCTACCGCTTAGGAATGAGCAGAAACTGTTTTATGACACCTCAAGGAGGCTGAGACGTTTTGCAGGTCACACAACTCTTGCGTACAACATCATACCAGATTTGGAGAGAGGTAAGTTCAGGAGAGAAGAGTGCTCCCCCAAAACGACGAATCTCAGGGACTACATAGAGCACAAGGGAAACAGGAACGTATCAATAACCGGGGCGTCGGGGCAAGGAAAGAGCTATCTCACAATGCATCTATTGCGGAGATTCGAGGACAAGCAGAGGATAATATTCTCATTCAAGCCGGACGACCATGAAGTTCACTTGGGAATACCAGTCATAGATGCAAAGCAGTGCCTGCCGAACCCTTTCAGGGACATAGACGCATTTTCGGAAGCTTACATTACAGCATTTTTCGGAGAAAAGGTCAGTTCAGGCATTCAATTGCAGCAGACGCCAGCATTTCTGCAGGAAATAGCGTCGCAAAGCAACGACTGGAAGAGCTTCATGAAAAAGATCAGCGAAAAGAGGAGATCAGCATCGAAGAACCAGATCGAAACCTTGAACGCTATAGAGCAGAACGTCAAATCCCTGGTCATAGAGGACATGGGAAATGTTGAACTTCCGAATGAGAGCACTGTATTCGATTTCTCAACACTGCCGACAAAGCAGGCACAGAACTTCTACGCCGAGCTCATGCTCAGGCAGATATACAGGGAGATGGAATCTCGAAAGAGAAGAGATGTGCTCATCTGCATAGACGAAGCTCACAGGCTTACAAAATCATACCATACCATCCTTGACGTAATGAGCCGGGAAATAAGGGACAAGGGGATGCTCTGGATCATAACGCAGAACCTCATTGACATTTTACCAGAGATGAGGGCCAATTTCGGAACAAAATTCACGTTCAGACTTGGCGATGCAGACCTTCAGATGCTTTCGTACAACCAGCTTGTGAGATATTCTGTATCTATCCTGCAGCCTAGACAATTTACAGACATTGAGTTTCCAGAGAGCCAGGCTTTCACACCTGTGATGACATACATACCTGATGGCAATGAGCATAAAGAAACGCAAAAGATTCGTGCTAAGGTCAATGAAACAAGGATAGAAGAGAAAGCTGGAGGGAGAGGAAAGGATATCAACTTTAGGGAGGAGGTTCTTCGCATCCTCGGAGAGAGGATGTCCTATGCAACCGAGATGGGAAAAGAAATTTCGGCGAAATACGGCATCAATAAAGACCAGGCAAAGCTGAAAATAAAGTCGGTACTGGAGGAATTGAAGAACAGCGACCAAGTTGGGAGGGTGAAGTATCTCAAGGATGGGAAGCCCATTGTGATGTACTATTCCAGAAGCCCCAATCTGTCGAATCTTCATACAGGAATGCAGTCCCAAGCTGTGGACATTCTCACGGAACTTGGCGCATCCATTAACAGGATATCCACCACGGGGGAGAGGGGAGCATTCGACATCGAGACAGATTTCTTTATGGTCGAAATCGAAACAGGTTTGAAGCACAGCATGGAAGACCTGAAGGCGAGGATTGCAGGAACGAACCTGCGAGTAATAATAATCGTTCCAAACAAAGAGCTCATTGACAAATATCAACAGCTTGGAGAACGTGTCATGGTGATGACGATGGATTCACTCAAGGAAATGCTTTTAGATATGGAAAAAACTAAGCTCTAGAGGCACTGATGTGTTTACTTACCCAAGCTGAGATGTAATTCTCATACATTACAAAAAGAATCGCGAAAAGAAAGATCAGGAAAACCATCACAGCGAACTTGAATTTCTTATCCTCGTAACCATTACGATCCAAATAGAAGTAAGTGAGAATAGCACCCATAGTAGCAACTACAAGCGCTAGCAACCCATTAAACAGGAGCGGCATGCTATTTATTCTACAATAAAGTCTAAAACACTTTGTCTCGTAATTCTTATGCTCACAGTTAACCGCTAACCGTTACCCCAAGCGGGTTAACCATAAACTTTTAACTCTTTGCATCCAAGATTCAGTGATGATCATCTCAATCGCCAACCAGAAAGGGGGTTGCGGAAAGACAACAACTGCAGCCAATCTGGGAGCGCTACTGTCGCAAAAACACAAAGTCTTGCTAGTCGATATAGACCCGCAAGGCAACCTAACCACCCATTTCCGCATAAACAAAGCAGACCAGAAGCACACAATTTACGATGTAATGCTTAACGGCAAGATAGAGGAGGCAATTATCCGAAAGGATGGAGTCGATATTGTGCCAAGCACCATCGATCTCGCAGGTGCTGAAGTAGAACTTACCGGAAAAATAGGTAGAGAATACATCCTTGATAACGAACTCAAGAGAATATGCAGGAAATACGATTTTGTGATCATTGACACGCCACCGAGTCTGGGGATATTCACCATCAACTCGCTCGTTGCTTCTGATTATGTGCTTATACCAGTGCAGGCAGAGTTCTTCGCTTTGGAAGGTCTGACGCAGCTCATGAGAGTCATAGAACTCGTGCACTCAAGACTTTCAAGAAACCTGAAACTGCTTGGAATTGTAATAACGATGTTTAACTCCAGAACAAGGTCCTCCAAAGAAGTACTTGAGGATGTCAGGAAGCACTACTCAAAGAACCTTCTCAAAGCAATCATACCCAGAAATGTGACCATAACAGATTCCACAATGGCAGGTTCTCCGGTTGTGAGATATCGGAAAAACGCACCAGCTTCCAAGTCATATACTGCACTTGCAAAGGAAATTGAAGGAATATTGAAGATGAAATGATGGCAAATATCAAGAAGAGAGGCTTGGACAGTCTAATACCCCAGAGCTCACACTCCGTGCCTGGAGTGGAGAATAGGGGCAGATATATCAGAACTATAGGGTTTAAAGTAACTGAGAGACAATACGAAACCTACAGAAGATACTCAAAGTATTTTGGTTCTTATGAACTAATAAAGAAGTGGCGTAGAGACCTTGACGAAATAGAGCAGGAGAAAGGCAAGGACATGGAAAGCGCGGAAATGGAAATCAGAAAACGGTTAACCAAGTGAAGGTTAACCGTGAACAACAAACTATTATAGAATCAGGGTATGCATAGCTAGTGGTGTAATGACTGCTGACACATATTTTTACAATAAATTTCTTGAATGGCACCAAAAGGGAGACGGTGACTACAAGACTTATGTTAGATCTGCTGGTAGATCTGGCATAAAATTAGATCTTCTGAATGACGGGGAAACATTCAAACAAGAGGTGTGCACCTATCTTAAAACTTATGCAAGAGGCCAGGAAAAGCAGAGCATTTTATCTGTGATTCAAGGAATTGCAAATCCTGATAGGGACATACTTGAGATAATAGTTGGCGCAACGCTTGAT